>JBBKWV010000061.1:0-3144 GCA_037969135.1 Ferruginibacter sp. | reverse complement strand
ATGAAATCATTTGCAGATACCAGTTTCATCAACTGGAAAATATTTTCAATATAATCAGGTTTTTCTGCATTCATTGCAACCGGGCCACTGTCTGTCTTTGTTTTCATCACTTTTTTTCTGATCAGTTCGTCATCATCAGCTAAATACAAAGTAGCATTCTGGTTTTCACTTTTGCTCATTTTACCGGTTCCATCCAAAGCAGGAACTTTTATCAGCTCCTGGCTATAATTAAAAGCAATTGGTTCTGGAAAAACATTTCCATAACGATGATTAAATCTGTTGGCAAAATTTCTGGCCATTTCCAGATGTTGTTCCTGGTCTTTTCCAACCGGTACATAAGTGGCACGGTGTAATAAGATATCTGCAGCCTGTAAAACGGGGTAAGTCAATAAACCCGCGTTAACATTTTCTGGGTTAAGCCTTACTTTATCTTTAAATGTTACCGTTTTTTCAAGTTCGCCTTTATACGCAAGCATATTTAAATAAAGATATAGTTCGGATGTTTCATATACATGGCTCTGGCAAAACAAAGCTGCCTTATCGGGGTCAAGTCCACAGGCAATATTTTCTGCCAATACCCGGTGAACATTGGAACTTAATTCTTTGGTATCAGGATGTGTAGTAAGTGAATGGAGGTCTGCAACCATAAAATAACATTCAAATTCATCCTGCAATCTGACATAGTTTCTGATGGCTCCGAAATAATTGCCCAAATGTAAAAAGCCGGTTGGTCTGATACCACTCATTACAATATTGGCAGGAAAATTTGATTTTGATTCTTTTGCTGATATGGGTTCTTGATTCATTGAATATGATATATAAACACGGCGAAGATAACAAAACTCAAAGGCTGACAAATTTTTGCAGTTGATTTTTTGGAATCCGCTTATATAAAATCATGATGGCCTCTGAATTGAATCCTTTATTTTTGTTTAATGGAGATTGATGATCAATTAATAGATAAACTTTCAATGCTTTCCAGGCTTCAGTTTAATGATGCTGACAGGGAGGCGATTAAAAATGATCTGGGAAAGATGATTCGGTTTGTTGACAAATTAAATGAACTCGATACTACAGGAATCGAACCATTGATGCACATCAGCGGGAATGAAGATATCTTACGGGAAGATGGACCGGTAAAAAGTTGTTCCCGGGAAGAAGCTTTGTTGAATTCCCCTGTAAAAGATGCACAATTTTTCAAAGTGCCGAAAGTGATAAAAAAATAAAGTGAACCAAAATATTTAAATTGTTTTCCTGTTAAACCTTAAATACAAAAACCAATAATCAATATGTCGGGAATCATTCATCTTGAAGCTATACGGAAGAGTTATTATTTAGGGAAGCAGGAGCTTCCTGTTTTAAAAGGGATCACTTTGGATGTTTATAAAAACGAGTATGTGGCATTGATGGGGCCCAGTGGTTCGGGGAAATCAACCTTAATGAATATATTAGGATGCCTTGACTCACCAACTGGTGGAACATATATATTGAACGGGAAAGATGTAAGCAGAATGCATGATGATGATCTGGCTGCTGTAAGAAATAAAGAGATTGGTTTTGTATTTCAACAATTTAACTTATTGCCCCGTTTAACTGCTGCAGAAAACGTTGCCTTACCTTTGATCTATAGCGGAGTAAGCAAAAAAGAGCGGATTGAAAGAGCAGAAGCCGTACTTACTAAAGTGAAACTGGATGACAGGATGCAACACAAACCAAATGAATTGAGTGGGGGCCAGTGTCAGCGGGTTGCGATAGCCAGGGCATTGATCAATAATCCGGCAATCATACTTGCAGATGAACCAACAGGTAATCTGGATTCAGTAACATCACATGAGATCATGGATATTTTAGGGAAGATTCATGCAGATGGGAATACTGTTATTCTTGTTACCCATGAAGAAGACATTTCTCAATTTGCCCGACGTATTATCCGGTTGAAAGACGGGTCGGTTGAATCTGATTTGAGGAATGAAAATCCATCAGTGATAGAACATTTGGCTGTTTAACTAAGTTATAAAATTTCCAATGGCATTTAAAATATATACAAAAACCGGCGACAAGGGAAAAACAAGTCTCATTGGCGGAACGAAAGTTTCCAAAAGCCATTTACGTATCGAGAGCTATGGAACCGTAGATGAATTGAATTCATATATAGGATTGGTAAATGATCTTTTTACTGATGAACATTCAAAAAAAATATTAAAGGAAATACAAGACAGGCTATTTACCATCGGATCATCTCTTGCCTGCGACCCGGATAAGGAACCATTGATGAAGATCCCCGATTTAAATGAAACAGATATTTTATTATTGGAAAAGGAGATCGATAAGATGCATGAAGAATTGCCCGAAATGCGGTCTTTTATTTTGCCTGGAGGTCATATCGCTGTTTCTACTACACATATCGCAAGGTGTATATGCCGGCGCTCGGAAAGGATCTGTGTTCAGTTACAGGAAGAAAGCCTTTTTGTAGACCCTCTCGTTATCAAATACCTGAATCGTTTAAGTGATTATCTTTTTGTTTTATCCCGTTATGCAGGGCATTTATTGGGTATTAAAGAAATTGCCTGGAAGCCACGTATAAAAGAATAATTAATTATCAAATAAGCGGGACGGCTTAAATAGACTGCTCTTACAATATATTTAGTAAAATCATTTTTTCGTGTTGCTGAATTTATATACTTTTGCAACCCTTTTGTCGGGGTAGCTCAGCTGGTTAAAGCATCGGATTCATATCCGCCGCGTCGGACAGCAGTTCAAGTCTGCTGGGATAGAAAAAAAACTAAATGTCGGGGTAGCTCAGCTGGTTAGAGCATCGGATTCATAACCCGAAGGTCGGCAGTTCAAGTCTGCTCCCCGATACCAAGCCCTGAGAGATCAGGGTTTTTTTATGATGCTGTATACTGTCTATATATTATATTCTGAGGGTCACCAAAAGCATTACACGGGGTTTACATCAAATCTTGAAGAAAGATTATTGTCACATCATAAATTAGGGAAAGGTTGGACAGCTAAATACAGGCCCTGGAAAATAATTTATACAAAACAATTCAAAGAAAAATGCGATGCTGTAAAATATGAGAATTGCTTAAAAACAGGAGTGGGGAGAGATTTTGTAAATGCACTTGAACACTGAGCATCGGG
>JBBKWV010000060.1:0-3258 GCA_037969135.1 Ferruginibacter sp. | reverse complement strand
CCTTAAGGTTAGGTAGTGATAGAGTTGAAACTATGATGTACCGCTCAATTTGTACAGCTGGACGGAAGTACGACCAGCTGACAGCATTCTGCCTGGCCTTAGTTCTTAACATCAACTTTTAATTATAAATTTAGCTTCGGTTCCGGACGGATAGCTGGTTAATTACCCAACAGATTTATTCAAAATGATTTTACGGCTTAAAATAATTTTTTTTACAAAATGAGCGATATAACCTTAAAACTTGAAGTCGATTTCATCTACTCTCCCATTATCAATTTTGCCATGCAGCAAAATCATGTTCCTGTAGTTAGAAGTCTTACTATTAAAAATACGAGCGGGGCAGAGATCAGCAATGTAACTTTAGAAATTATATGCAACCCTGAATTTGCATTTATCTGGACTAAACGTATAGATTTATTGCCAATTGATGAATTGGTTGACATTGGTGCAATTGATATCAAATCAATAACCAAATACCTGGCTGAACTTACTGAAAGGCTTGCTGGACACTTCACTTTAATTATAAAGTCTGATGACGAAATTTTATACAAAGAAGATTACAACGTAAATATTCTTGCTTACGATCAGTGGGGAGGCATCAGCATACTTCCAGAAATGCTGGCGGCCTTTGTTACACCAAATTATCCTGAAATTGCAAAAGTAGTTATAAGGGCTTCAGGCATTTTACAAAACTGGACCGGCAAGCCGTCCTTTGATGAATATCAAACCAAGAATCCTGACCGCGTAAGAAAACAGATGGCTTCCATATATGAAGCTATAGCAGCTTTGAATTTAGTTTACTGCACCGTACCGGCAAGCTTTGAAGAGAATGGCCAGCGGGTGCGCATGTGTGATACTATTTTTACACAGGGCATGGCCAACTGCCTGGATATTTCTTTATTGTATGCCAGTTGCCTCGAAGCGGTTGGCATTCATCCGATCATGATCGTTGTAAAAGGGCATGCATTTGTAGGAGGTTGGCTGATTGATGAATCTTTCCCTGATGCAGTAAATGATGACATTTCATTACTAACTAAAAGAACGGCCGCCGGAATAGATGAGATCGTTTTGATTGAAGGAACTTGCATGAATGCCGGGAATACTGCCGGCTTTGATGATGCTGTGCAATCTGCAAACTATAAATTGCTACAGGAAGATGAGTTTGTACTTTTTGTAGATGTAAGACGGGCACGCTTCGGCGGCATCAGGCCATTGCCATTAAGAATTCAAACCATCAATGGTGTCGAAATAATTGAACAAAAACTAAATGACAGAAACAACAATATCCCTGAGGAAATTGTACCAACACAAAAGCTGATAGATGTAGATCATATTGAGGTCACAAAAAAGAAACTTTGGGAACGGAAGTTACTCGACCTCACACTACGTAATAACCTTCTTAGCCTCCGCATAACCAGGAATACAATTCAACTTATTTTTACCAACCTGCATCAACTGGAAGATGAATTGGCAATAGGTACCGAGTTTCAACTTTTGCCCAAACCTACTGACTGGGACAATCCGCTACGCAATGCTGGTGTTTACCAATCGATAAATCTGGCTGATCCAATTGCGGACCTGATAGAACATGAATTTAAACAAAAGCGTTTGCGTTCTTACCTGACAGAAAACGAACTCAGTGCCAGCCTGACGCAACTATACCGCTCTTCCCGATTGTCATTGGAAGAAAATGGAGCAAATACTTTATTCATCTCTTTGGGAATGCTGAAGTGGTTTGAAACAAATGAAAGTGAAAGACCAAGGTATGCACCGCTCTTATTGATGCCTGTTGAGATCATCCGAAAAACGGCACAAAAAGGATATGTAATTAGAACCAGGGAAGAGGAAACGATGATGAATATCACTTTATTGGAAATGCTCCGACAGGACTTCGGCATTAATATCGGAGGGCTTGAAAATTTACCCAAAGATGAGAGTGGTGTTGATTTAAAGTTGGTATTCAATATTATTCGTCAGGCCATCATGAATAAAAAAGGGTGGAATGTGGAAGAACAGGTATTCCTGGGTACTTTCTCTTTCAGCAAATTTATCATGTGGAATGATATTCATACCAATTCAGATAAACTGTCGGAAAATAAAATAGTGGCCAGTTTAATTTCAGGGAAGATAGAATGGGAGTTACCCGAAACCCCATCATCAGTTATTAATTTCGATGAACATCATCACCCGGCAAAGTTGGTATTACCCATCAGTGCCGATTCTTCGCAACTGGAAGCTGTGGTAGATTCAATAGCAGAAAAAAGTTTTGTTTTACATGGGCCTCCCGGCACAGGTAAATCCCAAACTATAACCAATATTATTTCCAATGCACTTTACAATGGTAAAAAAGTACTTTTTGTAGCTGAGAAAATGGCAGCATTATCGGTTGTTAAAGATCGCTTGGAAAAAATAGGACTTGGTGCGTTTTGTCTTGAACTGCATTCCAATAAATCTAAAAAATCGGCTGTTCTGGAACAGCTAAAAAGAACCACAGG
Organism: Ferruginibacter sp.; assembly: GCA_037969135.1. GTDB lineage: Bacteria > Bacteroidota > Bacteroidia > Chitinophagales > Chitinophagaceae > Ferruginibacter. The sequence goes on along the minus strand of JBBKWV010000060.1, from coordinate 763 downwards.
TATTACACGAGTAAACTCACCGGAAAATTTTGAAGCGGAGGCAGAAAGAATATTTAATTTACGGGCAGAACTCAATGGTTATGTAAATGCATTACACAAAAAATATCCTTTTGGTTTTTCCCTTTTTGAGTGCTTTGCTGTTGATGCACAATTGAAAGCTGTTAGCGGGGAAATAAAATTTCCAAAAGAAGCGATAGAAGTCCTTTCTGCAAATGATATTGCAACATGGAATGATACCGTTTTGGAATTACAAGCCGCAGGTTCGCTACTCCCCCATCCCTTTAACCACCCATTGGAACCTGTTAAAATTAAAAATTATAGCCAACAACTAAAGAACGATAGCCGGGAGTTACTGAAAAATTTCGGAACTTCCCTAAACGAACTCCGTAGCATCTCAAATTCCGTTTGTTCCAAATTGCATATTGATACTCCGATTACAACCAGCGATCAAATGGAGGCTTTAAACACTCTATGCAGATTGTTATATTCATTGCCTGATACTCCACCGGGATTATTTGTAGCCGACAATCCTGAACAAGTATTGAACCAGGTTATCAGTATTTGTGAGCATGGTATTAAAAGAGATGCTTTAAGATCTGAATTGCTTGCAGGGTACAATCCTTCAATACTTCAATTTAATGCTGAACAATCTTTGCAGGAATGGAACGAAGCATCGCTTACCTGGTTTTTACCGAAATATTTCAAACAGTCAGCAATAAAAAAAATGCTGAAAAAGCAATCCCGGAATAATAAATCATTGCCT
>JBBKWV010000059.1:0-12985 GCA_037969135.1 Ferruginibacter sp. | reverse complement strand
ACACGATACAAAACAATAATATACTCATCAAAAACCATGTCATAAAATCATCTGTTGATTATTCGACATTTTTTATAACAACATTTAACAAAATAGTTTTCGATATGTACTATTTCATTTCTACATTCAAACGTAGAAATTAAAATTCAGGTTGCCAGTTCTGTATTTATTAGTTTAGATATTTATTTATGAGTACTTAAATTTAAAAAAACAAGTGAAGACTTACCGCCGGTTATTAAAATTTGCAAAGCCTTACCGGATATTTATTATCCCTTTTTTTGTTTTTACACTGATTGCTGCTTTTTTCAGTGTATTTCAGTTTGCACTGATTATTCCTTTATTAAATTTTTTATTTAACAGTCAGACGACTGAAAACATTCAGCGATATGCTTCAGCACCGGAATTTTCCTTATCAGCCAACTATTTTAAAGATCTTTTTTATTACCAGATTTATCGATTTAAAATAATGAACCCCCTGTATGCGCTGTATTTCATTTCTGCCTTAATTGTTTTAGCAGTTATCCTTACCAATTTTTTCCGATACCTGGCACAGCGGAGTATGATCAGTTCCAGAACACTTTTAGTAAAAAGAATACGTGAAGCCATTTTTGAAAAAATCAATTACCTGCATATGGGGTATTTTACAAAAGAAAAAAAAGGCGACCTGCTTTCCAGAATGAACTCCGATGTATTCGAAATCGAAGCCGTAGCGGCCAATTCACTGGAAGTATTATTTAAAGAGCCGTATATTATGATTGCCTATTTTATTGCTTTGTTCACGATATCGGCAAAGCTCACTTTATTTACTCTGCTCATCATTCCCATTTCTGCCATCGGTATTGCCATGGTTACAAAAAGATTACGCAAAGAAGCAAGTGACATGCAATCATCCATCGGCAGGTTGCTTACCATCATTGATGAAACACTCATGGGTATGCGCATCATCCGTTCTTTTAATGCCACCGGTTTTGTTTTAAAAAGATTCAGCCGTGAAAATGATTTTTACCGTAAAGCCAGTTTGCAGGGTTTTAAAAGAAGGGAACTTGCTCCTATTTTTTCTGAAGTATCCGGGGTAATTGTGGTGGCTTGTATTTTAATTTATGGCGGAAGCATGATATTAAAAAACAATCCAGCAGTTCAGGGCGGTTTACAGGCGAGTGAATTCATCGCATTCATTGCTATTTTTTCACAGGTCATGCGTCCGGCAAAAGCGATGGTTGTTGCGCTGGCCAATATTCAACGGGGAGAGGCTTCCGGACAAAGAATTTTAGAAGTGCTGGATACTCCCATTCAGGTTTCGGATAAACCAGGTGCAATTGTGATGAAACCCTTTTCAGAAAAAATTGAATTCAAAAATGTTTGTTTTGGATATAGTGAAATGCCTGTATTAAAGAATATTTATTTCAGCATTGAAAGCGGAAAAACGGTTGCTCTGGTCGGACCATCGGGAGTTGGCAAATCTACCATTGCTGATCTGATCCCAAGATTTTATGATGTAAGCAGCGGAAGTATCTTAATTGATGGAAACGATATCCGTGACCTGAAAATGGAATCACTTCGCAGCCAGATGAGTTTTGTTACACAGGATATCATTCTTTTCAATGACAGCATATTCAACAATATTGCATTGGGAAAACCGGATGCTACTATTGAAGATGTAATGAATGCAGCAAAAATTGCCAATGCACATGAATTCATTTTGCACACAGAAGATGGCTATCAAACAAATATCGGCGACCGGGGAATCCGTTTATCAGGTGGACAGCGTCAACGCTTGAGTATTGCAAGAGCTGTATTTAAAAACCCTGCAATTCTTATTTTGGATGAAGCCACTTCAGCATTGGACACAGAATCGGAAAAGTCTGTTCAGGAAGCACTTGATAATTTAATGAAAGGCCGAACAACACTGGTAATTGCACACAGGTTAAGCACCATTAAAGATGCGGATGAGATATTGATTCTGCAGGATGGAGAAATCGCAGAGCGCGGAAGCCATTTTGAATTAATAGAAATTGAAGAAAGTATTTATAAAAAACTCACATTATTACAGAAAATAGCATAATTTAATCAATATGAAAATCAGAAATTCTTTAATATCTATCGCATTTATATTATTTATAGTAAGTTCCTGCCAAAAGGATGAAGTATTAACTGCCGGTAATGCAACCACGATGTTAAACGTATCTTATGGTACAGAATCCGCACAAAAAATGGATATCTATTTACCTTCGGGCAGAACAACCACATCAACAAAAGTGATCATTATGATTCACGGCGGCGGATGGACCAGCGGCGATAAATCTGATTTTACTGCTTTTGTTGATACATTAAAAAGAAGGATGCCGGGTTATGCCATTGTTAATATCAATTACAGGCTTTCTGCCAATCCTTTTAATTTATTTCCAACACAGGAAAGAGATGTAAAGTCTGCAGTAGAATATATACTGGCAAAATCAAATGAATACCAGATATCAGACAAATATGTTTTGATGGGAGCGAGTGCAGGTGCACATTTGGCTATGTTACATGCATATAAATACAATACCCCTGTAAAAATAAAAGCGGTTGTTTCTTTTTTCGGACCCAGTGACCTTACCGATATGTATAACAATCCGGTTGCCGGAAACCCTCTTTTTTCTTTGGTGCTTGCATCAGCCGTTGGTGTTACTCCTGCACAAAACCCTGTTTTATATACCGAATCCAGTCCCGTTAGTTTTATAAGCAGCAGCAGTGCTATGCCAACAATCTTATTACATGGCGGCGCTGATCCATTGGTAAGCCCTTCACAATCTGTATTTGTTCAGGCGAGATTAAATACTGCCGGAATTATTAATCAATATGTAAATTATCCAACAGGTGGTCATGGTGATTGGGATGCAGCAACCTATACAGATGCATTTAATAAAATTCAATTATTTCTGGAAACAAATGTGCCCTGATTTAACTTATATTTTTACATTTAAGAAAGCGTATTCATCTACATTGTATTCATGAAAAGAATTATACTTTCCCTGTTATTCTTCCTGCTTTTACATAACAGTTTTTCACAGGAAATTATTCTAAAGGATGTATTGAAACCAAACAGGGATAAACTGTACAGAAATATTATCCGAAACAGCATCAATGCAAATTTATCATTTCCGCTTACAGATTCAACCGAAGAAAGATGGCAGGACGCCTTTTGGTCATTAGAACTGATCAATTATAAATCACCTTGGGTGAATAACAGGATCCGGTCGGGAATTGATGGAATACAAACAAGGAGTTTTTCTTTTCAACGGGCCATACTTGAACTCATCTATGTAATGTACCCCCAATTGTATATGGAAGAGGTGAAAACTTTATCACAGCAAACAAACAATCCCAAAGTTTTTGTCATGTGTGTGTTGTATTTATTGAAAAATAATAAAGAAAATGATTTGGTAAGAACTATGACAGAAAACACAGCAGAAAAATTAATAGCAGATAAAAATGACCCGATTTTAAAACAACTTTACTTTCAACTATCCGTTATTGAAGAAAAAAATGTTTCACTGCATTTACAGGAATTTTTAGAAAAAAAATATTTTTCCGGCAATGTATTAATGATCAGTTTTCAAAGAAAAAACAGGGACTATCCCGGGCTTGTAATGGTCAGAGATGTAAAGGGGAATTTCGTTAAAGAAGCTGATGGAAGTTTTTTTGCCGTTCCGCAACTGGCAAGAAGTATTACCAACCTGCCCGGGTATTTGACCAATGGCAATACACCTGAGGGGATTTTCAGAATGCACGGTTTTGATCAGTCAAAAAGTAGTTTTATCGGCCCTACAAATAATATCCAGTTAACAATGCCCTTTGAGGCAAAAGCTACGCATTTTTACAGAGAGAATTCTTTGAACGAAAATTACTGGGATATTGATAAATATAAAAACTTATTGCCTGTAAGTTTCAGAAATTATTTTCCTCTGCAGCAATCATTTTATGCCGGACAAGCAGGCCGAACGGAGATCATTGCACATGGTACCACATTTGATCCGCAATATTACAAAGGAACACCTTATTACCCTATAAATCCCACGCAGGGTTGCTTAAGCACAAAGGAGATCTGGAGCGATAGTACCGGAAAACTTTTGGAAAGCGATCAACTGAAATTATCCAATGCCATTGTAAAAGCCGGAGGGCCGGAAGGTTATGCGATTGTAATAAATATTGATGATAAACAGGAACCTGTTACCCTGGATGAAATTCTCCCCTTTCTTAAACTTGCTGGACAGAACTAAGAGATGCATTGTAACTTCGTAAAATGAACCTTCCTCCTTTAGCAGAACGTATGCGTCCGGTATCACTGGAAGATCTTATGGGGCAGCTACACCTGACCGGTAAGGGGAGTATATTGCGAACAGCCATTGAAAATGGCAAAGTTCCTTCCATGATCTTATGGGGCCCACCGGGTGTGGGCAAAACGACCATTGCCGGAATTATCTCCCATTCGTTGCAACAACCTTTTCATACCATCAGTGCAATTTCATCGGGAGTAAAAGATATCAGGGAAATCATTGAAGCATCAAAAGAAAAAAAAGGAAGCATTCTTTTTATAGATGAGATTCACCGCTTCAACAAAGGACAGCAGGATGCATTGCTGGGAGCTGTTGAAAAAGGTATCATCACATTGATTGGTGCAACTACAGAGAACCCATCCTTTGAAGTAAACAGCGCCTTGTTAAGCCGTTGCCAGGTGTATGTTTTAAAACCCCTTTCTGTATCATCGCTTAACGATTTATTGCACCAGGCCATTGAAAAAGATGTTTTATTAAAAGAAAAAAAAATCATTTTAAAGGAGACTGAGGCATTGATCCGGATATCCGGAGCGGATGCCCGTAAATTATTAAACCTGCTCGAATTAGTTGTAGAAACCCTCTCCATACCGGGCACAAAAAAATCAACAGACATTGAAGAAATTATCATCACAGATAATTCTGTAATGGAAATCGCCCAGCAACGAATTGCTTTGTATGATAAAAAAGGAGAACAGCATTATGATATCATTTCGGCATTTATCAAAAGCATGCGTGGAAGCGACCCCAATGCGGCTGTTTACTGGCTTGCAAGAATGATCGAAGCAGGAGAAGATGTAAAATTTATCGCCAGAAGGATGCTGATCTTTGCCAGTGAAGATATCGGCAATGCAAATCCAAATGCTTTATTGCTTGCCAACAACTGCTTTCAGGCTGTAAACGTGATAGGTTATCCCGAAAGCAGGATCATATTATCACAGTGCGTCCTTTATCTTGCAACTTCCGTAAAAAGCAATGCATCTTATATGGCTATTAATGAAGCGATGGATATCGTTAAAAAAACCGGTGACCTGCCTGTCCCCCTGCACCTGCGCAACGCCCCCACAGGGATGATGAAACAAATGGATTATGGAAAAGATTATAAATATGCACACAGCTTTGAAAATAATTTTGTGTTGCAAGAGTTTTTACCGGACAGCATAAAAGGAACATCATTTTATACTCCGCAAAAAAATAAACGGGAAGATGAAATACGGAAATATTTAAATAATATGTGGAAGGATAAATATGGATATTGAAAATTGAATGACCTATTTCCAAATAAGGAAAATAAATAAAAAACAAAGCATCAATATGCAACAACTGACCTGGAACTGTAAAATATTTAATACACTAACCCCGCTGGAACTTTATGCAATTTTAAATTTACGGAGTGAGGTTTTTGTTGTTGAGCAAAATTGTGTTTACCTGGATACGGATAATAAAGATCAGGAATCATATCACTTATGCGGATGGGACGGAAAATTATTAATTGCATATGCAAGAATTTTACCGCCAGGCCTTGCATTTACAGAAGCCAGTATTGGCAGGGTTGTAACAAGTCCTCCATTCAGGAAAACAGGTGCAGGAAGGGAATTGATGGATATTGCAATAAAAAACACTATTGAAATATTCAATGTAAATAAAATAAAGATCGGTGCCCAATTATACCTATTATCCTTTTATACTTCACTTGGATTTTTAATATCCGGACCGGAATATCTGGAAGATGGCATTCCCCATATTGAAATGTCATATACTAAATAGATTATTTAAGTACAATATTTCAATTATGCCTGCGTTATAGTTATCGTATTGCAAGTTTATTGCAATATAAAAATATCCAAAATCTGTAGAAAAGCTAAAATGTTACTGATGAAACCATCTTTACGCACGGCTGTACGCAAATTACTGTTGCTGCTTTTTTTAAGCTTCTCACTGTATACAAATTCATTTTCTCAACACTTTGGTTTTCAGGCGGGCAATGTAAAATGGGAGGCCGGATTAAATTTTGGCCCAACGTTTTTCCTGGGTGACCTGGGGGGTAACGCCGGATATGGAACGCATTTCATAAAAGATGTGAATCTGGAACTTACCAAGATGATGAAAGGAGTTTTCATCAGCGTTTATCCCAGTGATTGGCTGGGCATACGTGTAGCTGCCCAATATACATATGTTGAAGGAAGGGATAATATTATAAATACAAATGGGGTAAATGAATTATGGAGAAAACAAAGAAACCTAGATTTTAAAAGCAATATCTGGGAAGTTTATGGCGCCTTTGAGATTTATCCAACAATGTTATTTAATACATATGAAGATTATAACCCACGCTTTAAACCTTATGGTTTTATAGGTTTGGGTATTTTTCATTTCGATCCACAGGGTTCTATCACCGATATAAACGGGCAGAAATCCTGGTATAAACTCCATCCACTGAATACAGAAGGGCAAGGCTTTGCAGAATACCCGGAAAAAAAACCTTACGCCCTTACACAAATGAATATTCCAATGGGATTGGGTATTAAGACTAAAATTAGTGACAGGGTATCACTTAGTCCGGAATTACTTTACAGAAAAACATTTACAGATTATATAGATGATGTTAGCACTACTTATATTGATCCGGATTATTTTGACAGGCATTTATCCAGGCAGGATGCGGCAATAGCAAGACAAATATCTGATAAGACTTTTGGAATAGTTACACCGGGTGTTAACCGTTATGAACCCGGAACACAAAGGGGAAATTCAAAAAATATGGACGCCTATTTTTCGTTTGTATTAAAACTGGGAATAAGTCTGGGCCAAAACAGTAGTGAAGACAGGAATGCAAGAAGACAAACAAGATGTCCGCATTTTTATTAATAATTATAACAACTATATAAAATATTTCATGTTTGCGTTTGATTGAAAGAAATAAGTGCATAGTATACAACAGAAGGTAACCCCCGGGAGACAACGTGTAAATTTTTCACGATGATTACCCCTGAAACCACAAGACTAACTTCGTTAATATGCTTTGCCTTATTTTTAAGGCAACTGCTTTTACAAAAAATAATAAACGAATGATTGATACAAATAATGTGCATAGTATACGACAGAAGTGAAAATCAGACACTGTATATTCCTATACGTGATTACCCCTGAAACCACAAAATTTAACTTCGTTATTATGCTTTGCCTTTATTTAAAACCCATGTTATACGAGGCATGGGTTTTTTGTGTTCAAGTAAATATTTTGAAAATAATTGAAAGCAGAAATGGAGAATGTTTGTGTAAAAATTCTAATAAAATAGGATCAGGATAATTCCGGTTTTAAAAATTTTGCTGTAAAGCTTTCTTTTACATCAACCAGATCTTCCGGAATTCCTTCGAATAAAATTTCACCACCGGCCTGACCGCCTTCAGGGCCGATATCAATTATATGATCTGCCACTTTGATCATATCCAGATTATGTTCAATTACTAATACAGTATTGCCTCTGTCTACCAGTTTATTCAAAACATCCAGCAGATGCTGTATGTCCTGAAAGTGAAGCCCTGTTGTTGGTTCATCCAGAATATAAAAAGTTTTTCCTGTATCTCTTTTGCCCAATTCCGTTGCCAGTTTTACACGCTGTGCTTCGCCACCACTGAGGGTTACAGCACTTTGTCCCAATGTGATATATCCAAGCCCTACTTCCTGCAGCATTTTTATTTTACGGTATATATAAGGAACTGCATTAAAAAAATCTACCGCATCATCTACTGTCATATCCAAAACATCACTAATGGATTTTCCTTTATATCTTATCTCCAGTGTTTCTCTGTTATATCTTTTACCATTACATTTTTCGCAATGCACATGAACGTCGGGTAAAAAATTCATTTCAATGACCCGCATGCCACCGCCGCCACAAATTTCACAACGCCCGCTTTTTACATTGAAAGAAAACCGACCTGCAGCATAACCCCGGATCTTGGATTCTGGTACAGAAGCAAATAATGTTCTGATATCTGTAAAAAAACCACAGTACGTTGCCGGGTTACTCCTTGGTGTTCTTCCAATCGGACTCTGATCGATCTCGATAACCTTATCAATTTGCTCCAGCCCTTTGATTGATTTATATGGCAGTGGTTCCGCTTTTGAATTATAACAAAACTTACTCAGCAAAGGGTATAAGGTCTCGTTTATCAAAGTGGATTTTCCACTTCCACTTACCCCGGTAACCATGATCAGTTTACCCAGAGGAAATCTTACGGAAACATCTTTTAAATTATTTCCACTGGCAGCCTTTAGTTCAATAATATTCCCATTGCCCTTTCTCCTTTCCTTTGGTATGGCGATACTTTTTTTACCATTGAGGTATAAAGCAGTTTCTGAATTCGATCTTAAAACTTCAGCTGGTGTACCTTCAGTTACGATCCTGCCACCGTGTGATCCTGCTTTGGGGCCAATATCAACAAGGTGATCAGCAGCGAGCATAATGTCTTTATCGTGCTCAACAACCAACACGCTGTTTCCGATATTTCGCAGATTTTGCAGTGCAGTAATTAAACGCTGATTGTCTCTTTGATGCAATCCGATACTAGGCTCATCCAGGATATAAGTAATCCCCTGTAACTGAGAACCGATCTGAGTGGCAAGCCTGATTCGCTGATACTCTCCCCCACTAAGGCTTTTGGAAGGACGATATAAAGTCAGGTATGTCAATCCCACATCCAGTAAAAATTGTAATCTTTCCCTGATCTCTTTTAAAACGTCTTTGGCAATGATATTTTGTTTCGCCGATAACCGTTTTTCTATGCCTTCAAACCAGGCAGCCAATTTATCCATATCCATTGCACTCAATTCTGCAATATTCTTTTCATCAACCTTAAACCAACGGCTTTCTTTTCTTAGCCTGGTTCCGTTACAGGTATCACATGGCTTGAGTTGCATAAATTTTTCTGCCCAGTCCCGAATATACTCACTGGTATTGTTAGCCGAAAACCATCGCTTCACCATATTTACAACGCCTTCATATTCGGTTTCGTAAATACTTTTATCAACAGATTCAATATCCATATCAACGGACTCATTCATATTCTCATCAATCACTTCCTGTCCATACAACAATACATTCAATGCTTTTTGAGAGAGGTCTTTTACGGGTTTATCCAGATTGATCTTAAACTTCTTTGCAATTTGCTGCACCTGTTTAAAAACATGGGCTTCCCGCTCTTCACCCAGTGGAGCAATGGCGCCCTCTTTGATTGAAAGGTTCTTATCGGGTAGTACAGCATCCAGATTCACCTGGTATACTGTTCCAAGTCCTTTACAAGTTGAACATGCACCGTAGGGCGAATTAAATGAAAATGCATTTGGCGATGGTTCCTCATAACTGATCCCTGTATCGATACACATCAGTTGTTTGCTGTATTGAACCACATTATTTTCTTCATTGATCAGGAGGAATAAAAGGTCTTTACCCAACTGCAATGTTTTTTGAACACTTTGACTTAACCGCAATTTCATATCGTCTGAAACCTGTAACCGGTCAACAACCACCTCAATATCGTGGGTCTTATACCTGTCTACCTGCATACGCGGAGCCAGATCCATTACTTCCCCGTCAACCCGTACTTTTAAAAACCCCTTTTTTCTTATATCTTCAAATAGCTCGCGGTAATGTCCTTTTCTCCCCCTGACAAGCGGAGCAAGCAGGCTTATTTTTTTAGTCTTGAATTTTTTATAAATGGACATTACAATTTCCTCTTCACTGAATTTCACCATTTTTTTTCCGGTATTATAACTATATGCTTCACTGGCACGGGCATAAAGTAAACGGAGGAAATCATATATTTCAGTAATAGTGCCTACAGTACTTCGTGGGTTTTTGTTGGTGGTTTTTTGTTCGATGGATATCACCGGAGATAGCCCGGTAATCTTATCAACATCCGGTCTTTCCATATCGCCAACAAACTGGCGTGCGTAAGCAGAAAAGCTTTCCATATAACGGCGTTGCCCTTCATTATATATCGTATCAAATGCCAGCGAAGATTTTCCACTGCCACTCACTCCTGTAAATACGACCAGTTTGTTTTTCGGAATTTTTATATCTATGTTCTTCAGGTTGTGCTCTCTTGCACCAAACACTTCAATAAATTCGCTGCCTGATTTTGATTCTGAGGTTTTTTCGTTTTTTAATGCCATTTTTTACTCCCTTACAGCAAATATACAAACAAAACAAAGGCTGCTCCCGAATTCAAATTAACCGGTTTTGCCTGCAGATTAGATACATTTGCAACAAGTAAAAAAGAAAATATGTTCTCCAGCTTATTTGGTAAAAAAGAAAAGGAAGATAAAGATCAGTTATTCAGAGACAGGGCTTTTATGACCAGCCTTGCAAAAATGAATGACTGTGTTAAAATTGCTACAGAAAATGAGCATATTATTTTCATAGCCTGGTTCAGTGAAACAGCTGATCAATTTAAAAAATATTTTATTGAAAACGGCTTAACGGAGAACAGGATCTTTGAAACGACACAGATTTCAGCATCGGGTTTGTCTGATAAAACAGTCGTTTTTGTTGAACATTACCCAATGCATACCACAGAAGAAAATCTGGCTTTAAAATGGAATTTTATAAACACGCCTGTTTACAGTGCAATGGATGAGCCTTTGTTCAAACATTTTGGCAGTGAAAAACTGATACCGGTTATGAAAATGCTGGGTATGAAAGAAAATGAAGTGATTGAACATTCCATGGTTAGCAAATCTATCATCAATGGTCAGCATAAAATTGAAGACCAGGTTAAAACAGAACAACCAGCCACATCACAGGCAGAATGGATGCAAAAAAATCTACCGGCAAATCAATCTTAATTAAAGACAAAGTGCCAACCGGTATTTTATTCAAATCAATTGTATTTCTGAATAATAATTGATTAACTTTCGGGAAGAAAAAAAATCCTGCAATGAAAATAATCTCATCAAAGACACATGGCCTACTGGATTATTTAGTAGTAATTTTTTTATTGGTTTCCCCTTCGCTGTTTAAAATGGAAGGCATACTTGCCAGTTTTACTTATGCGCTTGCTGCCATTCATTTTTTATTGACAGTCCTTACAAAATTTGAATTGGGGTTAATTAAAATCATCCCATTCCCTTTGCATGGTGTTATTGAGTTTTTTGTAGCAATTGCATTGGCCCTTTTTTCCTTCTGGTTCAATAAAAACGGAGATGTGACAGGTTATTTTTTTTATCTCTATTTTTCCCTGGCCATTATGGTTGTTTTTATTTTTACAGATTATAAAAGCAGCCATTAAAGAACACATTACCGTAAAATACTTACCATTCCTTTTTGAGTAACCGGCAACAGGTTATTTTGTTTATATGTTGCAATCCAGATAAAAGCCTGCTGGCCCAAAGGGACTCCTTTAAAACTGCCATCCCATTTTTTATAAGGATCGGTTGTATTAAAAATCACTTCGCCCCAACGGCCATAAACTGTAAGTTTGTAATTCTTCAAAGACGAAAGGATATTAGGAGGCAAGGGACCAAAGAAATTATTTATCCTGTCGGCATTTGGTGTAAACCCTGATGGGAAATATACTTCTGAACAATCATCCACCATAACTTTAATACTCGCAGAACCAGTACATCCGGAAGTATCTGTAACCAAAACAGTATAAACACCGGATTGGGTAACAGGATATATCGTTGAGGTAGAATTATCCTGCCATTTATAAGATCTGAATTTCCCGGGATTCAAAGTAAGTTTTTCACCCGGGCACAAACTGGTGTCTTTTCCTAAAGAAACAATTACGGGAACAACAATATTTTTAACCAGCAAATTACCGGATAATTTGATACAACCGTTTCCATCTGTAAGCATTAAAGAATAGGAATCCGGAGCAAGGTTACTGATCAAAGTTGTCGTGGAAGCATTAGACCAGATATAATTATATGGAAGCACTCCTCCTGTGACATCAGTACTGATAGATCCGTTAACCGATCCGCATTTTGCATCAGCAATTTTTACATTAAGGTTCAATGCTGCAGGCTGATCAATTATTACCGGCATGGAAACATCGCATGTATTGTTACCGGTTACAAAGATTGTATACGTGCCGGCAAAAAGGTTTGTGATGGAAGCCGTATTTTGTGCCGGATTGGTATCCCATAGATAATTATAAACACCCGTCGGAGTGGCGTTAACAGTAATGGCGCCTGTTTGATCTCCATTACATTTTATCTGACTGGTAATGGTTGCCGTTAATCCGACAACAGTGATGTTCTTATTAATAGTAATGGGCGGTCCGGATAAAAAACTGGTAGTTGCCGTAATGGTATAATTCCCGGGTGAAGAAAAAATATGTTGGGGATTATCAAGTGTAGAATTGTTTGCCGCACCAGAAGCGATATCACCAAAATTCCATAAAACACCCGACTTACAGCCATCGCCTGTACCCACAAAACTTACCGTATTGTTTGCAGAGCAGGTATACGTAAAATCAGCGCTGTTTGGCGGTGTTTCCTGAATCTGGAAATCATCAATTGCCAATCCATCATAGTCATTACAGGTAGTGCCTGCTGCAAAATTAAACCTGAAAATCACACTGGCTGAACCGGTTATTGAAGAAAGGCTATGCACTGCCGTTAGCCATTGGCCGCTCCCACCGGTTCCCTGGCATGAACCGGATGT
>JBBKWV010000058.1:0-4560 GCA_037969135.1 Ferruginibacter sp. | reverse complement strand
CCATATTTATTTCCCAGAATAAAACCAATCATTATTTCATGCGTATTGCCGGTGTAATTTCTTAAACGGCTGCTTGTTGCAACTTCATATGAATAACTAACATTGAACGTATTGGCTATATTTATTCCTGCCAGGGCAGAATATCCTGAGATTAGGTCTGAAATCCTGTAACTACCCCCCAGCCAGAGCAGATCCTCGTATTGTAATTTTGCATTAAAATGTACACCGGTAAGCTGAGGCTCCCAGTACTGAACCATCACTGAAGGCAATAAACTGAACTGATCACCTAACTGCAACCTATATCCACCAGTAAAAAAGTAATTCGGGGTATAATATGTTCCGTATTTATCATTTTTCACAAAAGATGCCTTACCGGGGATAATGTTCAGCACTGAAACGCCTAAAAAATATCTCGCAGAATATAGCCATAGCCCTGCTCCGATTTCAGGTTTTATTTTTTTTAATTCCCCTGTACTATAACCAATCGCAGGATCATTGGGATCCAGGTTTCCCCATTCAATTTTTGTCCTGTCAAGATTCACACTGCTCATTCCTGCTGAAAGGCCGGCAGCTAATGTCACCCGGTTGCCAAGTGGTTTATGGTATGCATAGTTTGCAGCAATTGTCCATCTGTTTATATATCCAGCCTTATCATTTAAAACAGTTAAACCCAGTCCGTGATGCGGTTCAGATGCTGTATATTCTTTCCAGTATTCCGGACCTCTGGGGTTTTCTCCGGGCACTTTAAAAGAAGTAGCACTAGTGCGCAGATCAGATTTACCAATTGGCCCGTGAATGCTTAAATAAGTAGTAACAGGTGCTCCATTTATTCCGGTCCATTGGTTGCGGTTACTGAATTTTACATCTACGTAATTTTCAATACCGGTTAATGCAGGATTGAGAATAAAATTATTTAAAATGTATTGTGTATATGATGGCTTTGCCTGACTCAGCGCCATCAAAGAAGATCCTGCAGCAATCAACAACAAACTAAACTTCTTCATGTTTCCTTATTTCACTTACCAGCAATTGATTTTTTGATGGTTAAAATTATTAATTCCCCGGTGATTCATTTACCCGTTTCAAACATCATTTTATGATCGTTACAAAACCGGTAATTGGCTTTCTGCCGTTTTCAGGTTCTATGATATAATAATATGTATCAATGGGTAATGATTTTCCGTTCATAGTACCGTTCCACGGAGTTTTATATCCCCTGGACTCAAATACCAGCTGACCCGTGCGTGTAAAAACCTGTACCCTGTTATTTGGATAAGTATCCAGATATTCAATTACCCATTTATCGTTGATTCGATCATTATTGGGCGAAAACGTATTAGGAATAACCGGGCCAAGCAATACTTTTATAAAAATATCATCCTTCTTTTTACATCCACCCCTTGCTGTTACTTCTAAAGTATAGGTAATATCCTTTAATGGTGTACAGGTTGGCGACTGTATATGATAATTATTCAGGTAAAATTCCGGAGTCCAGGTAAATTGCAGATCATTCCCGGAAACAACCGTTTGTAATACAGTTACTCCTCCTTCCAGCACAAATTTATCCGGTCCGGCATCTACCACCGGATAAGGATATACGCTGAACTTTTTCGTTACCGTATCACTATTGCATCCAAAACTGTTGATACTGAAAAAGGTTACATCATATGTTCCGATATTACTGTAAGTGTGTGAAGGATTCTGCAGACTGGAATTATCACTGTCTCCAAACTGCCAGTTCCAGTTAGTAACCGTACCACCCATCCCGTCACTCAGATCTCTGAATATTACATCATCCTGAATACAAACACTTGGCTTATTGAAATCGAAGTCTGCTTTAGGTTGCAGATGAATGGTATTCAATTCAATGGTTGTATCATGTACACACTGTGCGCCACTTGTAACCTGCAGGTTAACACTGTATGGTCCAACAGCAATATATTGATGCGTAGGATTCAGAGCTGTAGAAGTATTTGACAATCCCGAAACAGGATCTGCAAAATTCCATAAATAAGTAAACTGATTTTCTGTTCCGTCTGAAATAGCAGATAAATTATTAAACCTGATCACTGCATTGGGTAAACAGGTTGTATCGGTAAAACTGAAATTCGGTCTGGGCAAAGGAGCAATTTTCACCGGAATTTGTTTCACAAGACTCTTGCAACCATCACTGGTAGTTACAAATAATTTCACCGGGTATGTACCAGCTACGGCAAATGTATGGGTAAAAGGAGCAGCAGTATTTCTTACATCCAAAGGCGTTCCATCCGCAAAATCCCATGTCCAGGTTGTTAATGTACCCACTGTACTTACAGATGAATCGGTAAACAATAATGTACGGCTTTCGCAGGCAGGGTTTCCAAAACCAAACCGGGCAACCGGAGCTTCGAGTACCCTTATCTGTTGTGTAGCTGAATCACTGCATCCAAAAGCGGAAGTAAATCTGTATTTAATGGTATAAATTCCGGGGCCCACAGAAACAGGATCAAACATACCGGATGCAGAAACCCCCGGGCCGCTATAAATAAATGTTCCTGGTACTGCACCGATCTCACTTGCCTGTGTAAGCTGATATGCTGCAATATTTAAGCAGGTATTCGGTATTGCATTGAATTGCACTTTGGGTGCAGCATTCACTGTAATGGTTTGTAATTTATCGTTAACGCAAACTCCACCGGAATAAGCCCGGAAACGGATCGTAAAATTTTTGGTAAGCGGATTCTGAAAATTCGGATACAAATGGCTGTATACTTTTCCGGAAAATGGATTATTATCTGTTTCAAAAACAGCCGGTGATCCCAGATTATCCCAGTATATTTCCACTTTGGTAATAACCCCCGGAAATACAGTCGACGTATTAGAGATCATTACCGAATCATTGGCACACAACGGGTTATTAATAACTGAAAAATTTGCAACCGGAAAGCTACCATTGATATATAAGATATGTGTAACGGTATCTTTACATCCGTTATTAGAGGTTACTATCAGCTGAACAGTATTGGATCCAACTGCAGTATAACTATGTGTGGGATTCTGCAGTGTTGAAGTATTCGGATTGGTAACAGTTGCATTGATATCTCCAAAACTCCAGCTCCAGTTTGTAATGGTACCCGAAGCAATACTGGTAGTATCCGTAAACTGTGCATAGGTATCATTCAGGCAAACCTCCGGAATAATATATCCGGCCACTGGTCTTGGATTTATGGTAACCGGTTTTACAAATAATAAATTAACACATCCCTTGCTGCTGGTAACGGTAAGCGTAACATTGAAAATTCCAAAGCCGGCAAAAACATGTACCGGATTTTGCAAAGTAGAAGTATTGGCTGCACCGCTTAGAGGGTCGTTAAAATTCCACAACCAACTGCTAAGGGTACCTGCATTTGCAACTGATGCATCTGTAAATGAAATGATCCCTGATTGACAAGAAGGCGTATTGATATTAAAGCCCGCAGTCGGTAACGGGTTTACTATAATTGTTTGCATTGCTGTATCACTGAAGCAGCCATTTACTGTTTTGATCCAATGCTTTATTGTTTTGGTTCCTGCAGTTGCATACGTATAGGAAGGATTCTGTACTGTGGAAACAGGCGACCCGTCGCCAAAATCCCAATACCAGTTGCTGATAGCTGCGCCGCTTCCTGTACTGCTACTTGTAAATACTGTTGCCGTATTCAGGCAGTTTTCGGGATTAACCGTAAAGGAGGAAAGTGCATGTGCATAAATATCATTGATAATGATCGTGGTATCTTTCGTACAACCCCCAGCGTTGGTAGTTGTCAGTTTTACACTGAAAGGTCCTGTTCCGGAATATAAATGCGTGGGGTTCAATAAAGTTGAAGTATTGGCAGCACCGCTTGAGGGTTCTCCAAAATTCCAAAGATAGCTCAACATTGTTCCGTCTGCAACTGTGCTAGTATTGGTAAAACTAACCGACTGATAAGGAAGACATGCCTGCAAATGGGTGAAACCGGCAACAGGAATAGCACTGATATTAACCGTTTTACTTTTTACAGTACTCACACATCCGCTATTGGTTTCTACCTGTAAAGTAACTGTTCTCGGGCCCCAGGGAGTATAGGTTAAAACTTGGTCATTCCCGTTCAGGGCTATAACAGGAGGATTCCCATCACCAAAATCCCAGGTCCATTTTGTTATTACACCGGGGGCTGAAGAAGTAGAAGTATCACTTATCGTAACCGGCAATCCATTACACAATGGAGCACTGAATCCAAAGATCGCAATGGGGTTATTGGTAACCGTTATTTGTTTAACGGCTGTATCACTAAAACAGCCTACATTACTGATCATGGCAAATTTTACGGTATAAACACCCGGTGCAGCGTATTTATGTTTTGGATACCTTACAGTATCAGTAAAACCATCGCCGAAATTCCAATACCATTTATAAGAATATGTTCCTGCTGCATAATTTGTGGTATCCCTGAACCGAACCGTATCTGAAACACAGCCATTGTTTATCCAGTAAAAATCTGATGTCGGCGGGTCATACACATTCAATTCAAAATCCCTTTCAAAACTGTTACCACATCCTTC
>JBBKWV010000057.1:0-5307 GCA_037969135.1 Ferruginibacter sp. | reverse complement strand
AACTTGTCATAGATTTATTTTCTAATTGCTATCCAATCTCTTTCATTGAATGAATCAACTTCTCTGAATTCCAATCTTTATTTTATTGTGATTGTTTAAGTTTGTACTTGTGATATTCGTGACGATACGATGTCCTGATACTTCTTAAATAATGTTTTGATTTATTAATAAATAAATAAACTTTTTTATGTCACAACCATATGTAGGCGAAATAAGAATGTTTGGTGGTAATTTTGCGATCGCAGGCTGGATGTTTTGCAGTGGTCAATTGCTTGCCATTTCTGAAAATGAAACACTTTTCCAGTTAATAGGAACTACATACGGTGGTGATGGGCAAGTGACATTTGCCTTACCTGATTTAAGAAGCAGGGTGCCTATTCACCAGGGAAGTGGTTTCATCCTGGCACAAACCGGCGGACAGGAAACGGTGACACTCACGGTTAACCAGATACCTGCACATTCACATTTGCCTGCTGCTAATTCAGGTAATGGCAGCAGTGATAGTCCAACCAATAATGTTTGGGCAGCACAGCCATCACTGTTGCAATATTCAGCAAATGGCACAGCCAATGTTGATTTACCGGCAAATACTATTGCAAACACCGGAGGAAATCAACCACATGATAATATGCAACCTTATCAATGTATAAATTATATCATTTCTCTATACGGGATATTCCCTTCACCAACTTAATTTATTTCATAGATAGGGAAACCTGATTTTTTAAATTAAATAATTTATATAATGGCTGATCCATATTTATCCGAAGTAAAAATATTCTCTTTCAGTTTTGCTCCACGAGGCTGGGCTTTATGTAATGGCCAGTTATTACCCATTAACCAGAACCAGGCTTTGTTTTCATTACTGGGAACAACATATGGAGGTGATGGAAGAGTTAATTTTGCCCTTCCTAATTTACAGGGACGGGTACCCATACACGTTGGTACAGGCCACACGCTTGGTCAGGTTGGGGGCGAACAGGCTCATACATTATCAATACCTGAAATGCCGGCTCATCAACATCCAGTTAATGCAACCACTTCAACTGCCGATCAGCAATACCCTTCATCAGCAGGCTATTGGGCAGCCGGTTCTGCATTTGCCGGGTTTCATCAAACGGTTAATTCCCAAATGGATCCTGCAACAGTATCTCAGAAAGGGGGTAGCCAGGCCCACTCCAACATGCAACCTTATTTAACATTGAATTATTGTATTGCCCTGCAGGGAATATTTCCATCACCAAATTAATTTTATATTTTATGGCAGATCCATTTGTAGCAGAGATCAGAATTTTCCCCTTTAATTTTGCCCCACGTGGCTGGGCTTTTTGTAGTGGACAATTATTGCCTTTGAGCCAGAACACAGCTTTGTTTTCTTTGTTGGGAACTACTTACGGTGGCAACGGGCAGTCCAATTTCGCCCTTCCCAATTTGCAGGGTAGTGCGGCTATGCATCCGGGGCAGGGGCCGGGGTTAAGTTTATATTTTCTGGGTGAAACAGGAGGTTCGGAAACAACAACTTTACTAAATTCTCAAATACCCATTCACAATCATACGATGAAGGCTAATAACAGTGACGGCATCTCTCCTTCTCCAACAAATAATGTTTCATCAGGCCCGGGCGCAGACAGGGATCTATTCTGGTATCAAAATGGAGTCGCAAATACAGTGATGAAGTCAGATGCATTAGGTATTACCGGAGGGAGCCAGCCTCATAATAATATGATGCCTTACCTCACAGTTAATTTTTGTATTGCATTACAGGGAGTATATCCTCCAAGAACTTGATCAGGTTGATAACCTGATTTTTTTATAATTGTATAGATCCATATTCTCTGTTAGTCTTTTACCCGGCACCACTCCAACACTTTTAATAAACCAACTAAATGGCTGCTCATGTTACAAAATAATCAAAATACAGTAAATGTTAATTGGTTGAAAAACCTTTTATTCTCCTGTGTGCTGTTCATTTTATCGACCCTTTTTTCTGTCAGTATATCTGCTCAGAATTTCACGGTAACATCAAATGGGGATACACATGCTGTTACGCCTACCACTTCAGCACTGGATGCCGGAGGTAATATCACTTTACGTTCTGCCATGGAGGCATCCACGCAGCAAGCGGGCACTCATATTATCAGTATTCCGTCATCCATTGGAGCAACTATAAATTTATCCCTGGGCCAAATGACTGTAGGTAGTGCAGCTGTTGGAAATAATATTACAGTGAACGGACCTGGCATGAACCTGTTAGCCATCAATCAAACTACAGACAACCGCGTATTCAGTACTGGATCAGGAGCTATAACATTTGTACTCCAGGACCTGACACTGAATTTTACCGGCCCCGGGGCTGTACCATATTCTGGTGGAGGTGGAGCAATCATTGCTGGTGGAGCAGGAGCTTCCACAACTTTGAATAATGTTAGCATTTCTAATTTTAGATACCAAATAGGAAATGGGGGCGCTATTTCTCAAAGTTCTTCTCTCAATAATCACAACCTTGTAATTACCAACTGTGTATTTACGAATAATAGATGTGGTGGTGGTGGCGGTGCTGTTAGTTTTAACTCACAGGGAGGAACTGCCACTATAACTGGTTGCACTTTTTCCGGAAACCAAACTGCACCTGTAGGGGTGAATACAGGGGGTGATGGTGGAGCATTAAGTACAACAGGCGGGGGTTCGGGAGGCACTTACCTGGTAGAAAAGAATACTTTTTTAAACAACCAGGTTTTAAATAATACGGGTCATGCAGGCGCTGTGATCAATACCAATGGTACATTAACGTTGAGATATAACCGGTTTATAGGCAATGCTTGTTCCAATACAAGTTTCCCGCCATTAGCCAATATCGTTGCCCAGACCGGAGGGGCTTCTGTTCAATCTGCCATTGTTGACAATAACTGGTGGGGAGTAAATACCGGACCAGGCGCCAATGATGCTACTGTATTGGCGGCAGGTGGTACCATGACCCTTACCAAATGGCTGCAATTAAAAACCACAGCTTCACCAAACCCGATCTGTAATACTGCGGCAACCGGTAATACCACTAATATTACTACCAGTTTCCTTTCTAATTCTGCCAATGAAGCAATAACGTTATCCAACCTCTCTACTTTAATTGGATTGCCTGTTTTATGGACCCAAACATTAGGAAGTCTTTCTGGTCAACAAGCCACGATCCAGGCATCAGGAACAGCCACCGCCACTTTTACATCAAACGGAACGGGTGGCACGGCCACAGTGAATGCACAGGTAGATAATGTACCATCGGGAGAAACTTCTCCAGCCAGGGCAAGCATAACAGTAAACACTATTTCAACTGACCCAACGGGAGTTTTAGGTACAACTACTATCTGTTATGGTGGCAGCACCTTGCTGACAGTATTAGGAGGAATAAAAGGTACAGCCGCAATAACTGAATGGTTTACCGGATCGTGCGGCGGCACTCCGGCAGGAACAGGTGATGCCATCAGTGTTTCCCCAACTTCAAATACAACTTATTTTGTACGATATAATGGCACCTGTAATACTACCAACTGTATATCGGTATTGGTATCTGTAAATCAACCATCTGTAGCGCCAACAAGTATTACCGGAACAACCAGTTATTGTAATCCGGGTTCTACCACATTAACCGCTGTTGGAGGTTCTTTAGGCACAGGTGCAAACTACCAGTGGGGTACAGGAGCAGTTGTTGGATCATCACCGATCTTGGGTGAAACCAATGCAACACTTGCTATATCCCCAACGAGCACTACTACTTATTGGGTGAGGATTGAGAATACCACTGCACCCTGTACGGCAAACACTGCAGGATTAACACAGGTTGTTACTGTTAATCAACCTTCGGTTGCACCAACGGGAATTACCGGCAATACAATAGTCTGTAATTCCGGAAGCACTCTGCTTACTGTTGATGGTGGCACTGCTGGTACCGGGGCAATAGCTGAATGGTTCACCGGCTCATGTGGTGGAACATCTGCCGGAACGGGCAATAGTATTACTGTTTCCCCTGCATCAGATGAAACGTATTATGTGCGGTATAACGGCACCTGTAATACCACCAGCTGTGCCTCTGTTTTGGTAACCGTATCTACGGCTAATACTATCACATTGACCTCAGCAGCAGGTACAGATGCACAAAATGTTTGCATCAATAATGCCATAACCGATATCACTTATGCTACAACCGGAGCAACCGGTGCAACTGTTACAGGCCTGCCTTCGGGAGTAACCGGCAGCTGGCTCGCCGATGTGGTAACGATCAGTGGTACTCCATCTGCATCAGGCCCATTCAGCTATACGGTAACTTTAACCGGTGGATGCGGAACCATTACGGCCTTGGGATCTATAACTGTTTCACCCAATAACACTGTTACCCTCAGTTCAGCAGTAGGTACCAATGCACAAACAGTGTGTATCAATACGGCGATCACCGATATTACTTATAACACAACAGGAGCAACAGATGCAAATGTTACAGGCCTTCCTTCAGGTGTAACCGGCAGCTGGGCAAACAATGTGGTAACGATCAGCGGCACGCCAATTGTATCGGGCCCATTCAGCTATACGGTAACCTTAACCGGTGGATGTGGTTCTGTATCTGCTACGGGCAGTATTACAGTAAGCACGGTTAATACGGTCCTACTCACTTCTGCTGTGGGTACCGATGCACAATCACTTTTGATCAATACAGCAATCACCAACATAACTTATTCCACCACCGGTGCAACCGGAGCAAGTGTTACCGGACTACCAACCGGTGTGACCGGTAACTGGGTCGGCGATGTTGTGACCATCAGCGGTTCACCATCGGTAACGGGTAACTTCAGCTACACAGTGACGCTAACGGGCGGGTGCGGATCAATTACCGCCAATGGCACTATTGATGTATTTAATTGTTCCATCACCCGTATTTCTGCAGTTGGAACCGATGCACAAACTGTTTGCAATAACAGCGCCATCTCCGCTATCACTTATGCCACTACGGGAGCAACCGGTGTAACTGTTACAGGCCTTCCCGTTGGAGTATCCGGCAACTGGCTTAACAATGTAGCAACCATCAGCGGCTCACCAACTGCTTCTGGTATTTTTAATTATACTGTTTTATTAACAGGAGGTAGTTGCGGAGCTATCAGCGCATCGGGTTCCATAACGGTTAATCCCAACCCGGTTGTTTCTATAACCCCGGCGGGCCCTGTAGATATTTGTTCTGGCAACAGTGTAACGCTTACTGCATCAGCTACCTGTAGTAATTTTTCATTTTCAGGATTGCTGAGCGGTACAAATTCAGTACCAGCC
>JBBKWV010000056.1:0-30305 GCA_037969135.1 Ferruginibacter sp. | reverse complement strand
ATTTCAAAATCTGTTGAAAGAATGGCATCTTCAAGCCCTCCCTCTTTTGTCATCAACATCTTTATTCCCGGATGCGATTTCGGTTTTGCTTTATAATAAAAAGAAGAGGAGCCTTGGGGTCAATATCCCAAAGGAGTGTTTTAAATCCGTCAGCCGCAGCTAAATAGGCAAAATTCACACAGGATGCTGTTTTACCAACACCACCTTTCAGGTTGTATAAGGCAATTACGATCATATAGCAAAATTTAAATGATTAAAACGGAATAGAAAGTTAAGAAAAATATTAATGAATATTGAGCAGGAATAAAATTGCCACGAATACATGAATAAATACAAGTTATTTTATTGTTTTTCTTATTCGTGTATCTGTGGCTTTTTCTTAGAGGTTCATCTTCTACATATCCTTTGCAGATTTTTACATTTGTTTTTACACAGGCAATAGCTTTTTTAATTGCCTCGAATACATACAGATTATCTTTTTGTTTTTCTTATTCGTGTATTCGTGGCCTTTTCTTAGAGTTTCATCTCCTCCAGCTCCTGTTGCATTTTGAACATCACATCTCTTAATCTGGCAGCTTCCATGAAATCCATATCCTTTGCAGCTTTTTGCATTTGTTTTTTTGCAACGACGATGGCTTTTTCCAACTGTGGAATGGTTTGATAAATTTCCTGTTCTTCAGCAGCAACAGATACCAGTTCTTCATCAGGCTGTAATGCATAGGGATTTGAAGGGTCATATCCCTTTACATCCAGTACAGATCCCTGTGCAAAAACCTGTTCTTTAGTTTTGATGATCGTTGTTGGTGTTATGCCATGTTTAATGTTGAATTCAATTTGCTTTTCCCTCCTGCGTTGGGTTTCGTCAATCGTTTTCTGCATACTGGCTGTAATCTTATCCGCATAAAATATAACGAGGCCATCTACATTGCGGGCCGCTCTTCCTGCTGTCTGGGTCAGACTTCTTTCATTTCTCAGAAATCCTTCCTTATCTGCATCCAGAATGGCAACCAGAGATACTTCCGGAAGATCAAGTCCTTCCCTCAAAAGATTTACCCCAACAAGTACATCTATGACACCCAACCTGAGTTCTCTCAATATCTCCACTCTTTCCAGCGTGTCTACATCACTGTGAATATATTTTGATTTGATATTTATCCTTCCCAGGTATTTATTCATTTCTTCGGCCATGCGTTTGGTTAAGGTAGTTACCAGTACACGATCGCCCTTTGTAACGCGGTTATCAATTTCTTCCAGGAGGTCATCGATCTGGTTAAGCGATGGCCTGATTTCAATCGGCGGATCCAGTAACCCCGTTGGCCTTACAACCTGTTCTACAACCACCCCGCCGCATTTATTCAGTTCATAATCTCCCGGGGTAGCTGAAACAAAAACAGTTTGGTTTGTAAGACTTTCAAATTCATGAAAATTTTGCGGGCGGTTATCCATTGCCGATGGTAAACGGAAACCATAATCAACCAATACAAGTTTGCGGCTGCGGTCCCCACCGTACATACCACTTACCTGCGGAATGGTTTGGTGGCTTTCATCAATGATCGTTAAATAGTCTTTGGGAAAATAATCCAGCAGGCAAAATGGCCTGGTACCGGGTTTTCTGCGGTCAAAGAACCGCGAATAGTTTTCTATACCATTACAATAACCCAGTTCTCGGATCATCTCCAGATCATAATTTACCCGCTCACTGATTCGCTGCGCTTCGATATATTTTCCGCTTTTCTTAAAATATTCCACCTGTGCGTGGCATTCATCCTGAATATCGTGAATTACCTGAACCAGCATATCCTTTGGTGCCAGATAGAGGTTTGCTGGAAAAATGGCAGCATGTTCCACAGTACTGATGCGTTTTCCACTGCTGAGTTCCAGGGTTTCAATACTCTCGATCTCATCTCCGAAAAAACTGATGCGGTAACCAAAATCCACATAGGGCAGGTGGATGTCAACTGTATCGCCCTTAACCCGGAAAGTACCCCGGGTAAAATCTCCCTGGCTACGGTGGTATAGTGAATTTATCAGCGCATGTAAAAAACCCTGGCGGGAGATCACCTGCCCCTGTTTGATACGAATAATACCGTTTTCATACTCTGTCGGGTTGCCCATGCCGTAAATACAACTCACACTGGCAACTACAATGATATCCCGTCTGCCGCTTAGTAATTGTGCCGTTGCCTGTAACCTGAGCTTATCCAGTTCTTCATTGATGCTAAGGTCTTTTTCAATATACGTATTGCTAACGGGCATGTATGCCTCCGGTTGATAATAATCATAATAGGAAACAAAATAACCTACGGCATTATCAGGAAAGAAATGTTTGAACTCACCGTATAGCTGAGCAACTAGTGTTTTATTATGGGTTAAGACCAATGTAGGCCTTTGTACATTTTGAATAACATTGGCCATGGTAAAAGTCTTGCCACTTCCGGTAACACCAAGCAAGGTTTGATATTTTTCCCCGTCCAGTATCCCTTCGGTAAGCTGACGAATTGCTTCTGGCTGGTCTCCCGCGGGAGCATATGTTGAATGTAATTTAAATGACATGGATGTTTTGAAATATTATTCCATTAAAATTAAAACTAAGCATCAACAAATAATGAATAATGCGGGAAAATTTAATCAGTTGATAACGTAAGAAGAGAATGGAATATTAATTAAATGATTGAATGGTTTATACTTCAATACAAACAGGACTACACTAATAATATTTATTTATCGTTAAATAATGACTTTATCATAATAATGGCTTGCTATCCGGCTGAATAACTGTACCTTTGCGCCTCAAAAAACAGCCCATAGTTGTTGGCATTTATCCGGTTGTAAACCGCAACAAGTTGAAAGTTAACAGTTAAAAGCTAAAAGCACATATAATGAATATTCGCAACATCGCAATTATTGCACACGTAGATCACGGAAAAACAACCCTGGTTGATAAGATTCTTCATGCTACAAAAGTGTTTAGAGATAATCAGGACACCGGTGAACTTATCATGGACAGCAATGACCTGGAAAGAGAACGTGGGATCACTATTTTTAGTAAAAATGTATCGGTAACATATAAAGACGTTAAGATCAATGTTATAGACACACCTGGTCACTCGGATTTTGGTGGTGAGGTTGAGCGGGTTTTAAAAATGGCGGATGGTGTATTATTATTGGTTGATGCATTCGAAGGTCCAATGCCTCAAACTCGTTTTGTATTACAAAAAGCCCTCGCTTTAGGCCTGCATCCGATTGTGGTGATCAATAAGGTAGATAAACCAAATTGCCGCCCGGATGAAGTACACGACTCAGTATTCGA
Organism: Ferruginibacter sp.; assembly: GCA_037969135.1. Lineage (GTDB taxonomy): Bacteria > Bacteroidota > Bacteroidia > Chitinophagales > Chitinophagaceae > Ferruginibacter. Next base: position 26,995 of record JBBKWV010000056.1, on the reverse strand, counting down.
ATTATTCTTTAATCTGGATGCAACAGAAGAGCAATTAGATTTCCCTACAATATACGGAAGCAGCAAAAACGGCTGGATGAATACATCTCTTACAGAAACGGATAACATCCTTCCTTTACTTGACGCAATTTTAGAGTATGTGCCGGAACCAAAAGTAAATGAAGGGCATTCTCAAATGCAAATTACTTCCCTGGATTATTCATCATTCCTGGGCAGGATCGCAGTAGGTAAAGTTGCACGTGGAAGCATCAAAGAAAATCAACAAATCGCTTTGATGCAGACCAACAATGTTATCAAGAAAATGAAGATCAAAGAACTGTATGTCTTTGAAGGAATGGGTAAAAAGAAAGTAACAGAAGTATTTGCAGGAGATATTTGTGCAGTGGTAGGATTGGAAGATTTTAATATTGGAGATACCATTGCTGATATTGAAAATCCGGAAGCGTTACCGGTTATCAGTGTGGATGAACCAACAATGAGTATGTTGTTTGGTATCAATAATTCTCCCTTCTTTGGTAAAGAAGGTAAATTTGTAACCAGTCGCCATTTGCGTGACAGGTTGATGAAAGAAACAGAAAAAAATCTGGCATTAAAAGTAGAAGACAGCGATAGTGCGGATAGTTTTTTAGTATATGGCCGTGGTATTTTGCACCTGGGCATTCTCATAGAAACCATGCGCAGGGAAGGTTTTGAGCTTACCATCGGTCAGCCGCAGGTAATTGTAAAACATATCGACGGAGTTAAAAGCGAGCCATATGAAATATTGGTAGTTGATGTACCTGCAGAATATAGCGGAAAAGTGATTGACCTTGTTACACAACGAAAAGGGGAGATGCTTGTAATGGAAACCAAGGGCGAAATGCAGCACCTTGAATTTGACATTCCTTCAAGAGGACTGATCGGATTGAGAAGTACTATGTTAACCAATACTGCGGGAGAAGCGGTTATGGCTCACCGTTTTAGCGAATACAAAGCCTGGAAAGGAAATATCCCCGGCAGAAGCAATGGTGTGTTGCTTTCAAAAACAACGGAAAAAACAACAGGGTATTCTATTGATAAATTACAGGAAAGAGGCAGGTTCTTTGTTGATCCGGGAGAAGATGTATATGCTGGCCAGATCATTGCTGAGCATATCAAACCAGGAGATCTTGTAGTAAATGCAACAGAACCTAAAAAACTGACAAACCACCGTGCAAGCGGATCGGATGATGCATCCAAAGCAGCCCCAAAGATCATGATGTCACTGGAAGAATGTATGGAGTACATTCAACAGGATGAGTGTATTGAAGTAACACCAAAAAGTGTTCGTCTTCGCAAAACCATTTTGAACGAAGATGACCGCAAGCGTGTTTCAAAATCAATGGCATCGGTAGAAGCATAATTGATCATATCAAATATATCAGATCCGCCAACCGGCGGATTTGTTGTGTCTTTTTTTAAGCGGGAACAGGTGAAAACAGAGTTGTGCCAGTGTTCATCACCCATAATTTAACAGTCTTCGCTTAAAGAATTTGTAAACTAATATTTATTTGGATTGAACAATTCTTATTTTTGCATTATGAAAAAATGGCTGGTCATATTGTGGGTATTTGTCTCTGTCAGTATGGTTTCTGCCATTGCTTCCGCTCAATGTGCCATGTGTACTAAAACAGCTCAACAACTGGGAGAGAAACCCGCTGCGGGATTGAATTCCGGTATATTGTACCTGATGCTGATGCCATTCGCTATAGTTGGGTTTATCGCTTTTCGCTGGTGGAAAGGCCGGGATCTTTCAACGGATGAAGAACAGCAAATCTCATAATAACATATACGTATCTAAATGATTTTCCCAATCCGGATCAAACATATTTTTTAATAAAACGATAGAGGTTGAAATCGGGCTGGCTTTTTTCGATCGCTGATTTCAGTGCTGCTTTATCAATATCCTTCATTCTCTTTTGCTGGATCAGCTGGTATGCTTTTTCTGCAAGTAACCAATTCCGTTTGCTGTTGGGTAATTCTTCTGCCAATGTTTTATTTACAAATTCTATAACGGCTTCAATACCCTCTTTTTGTGAAGCGATCGTTTTAACAATGGGCACTTCCCTGTTGTGATTGTGAAATGCAGGTGCAAGCATGGACTTTAGATTTTTTACAAAAAGATCTGCTCCTGGCCGGTCTGCTTTATTTACAATGAACAAGTCGGCGATTTCCATCAATCCGGCTTTCATGGTTTGCACTTCATCCCCGGCTTCGGGTACAAGTACCACTGCTGTGATATCTGCCAGCCCGGCGATTTCAATTTCACTTTGCCCCACACCAACAGTTTCTACAATGATATAATCGAAAGGAGCTGTTTTTATCAGATCACAGATCTCTATGATCTTTGGATGTAAACCTCCCAGCGAACCCCTGGTTGCCAATGACCGGATAAAAACATGTGGATCATTATACCAGTCACTCATGCGTATACGGTCGCCAAGCAAGGCTCCTAAATTGAAAGGAGAAGAAGGGTCAATACACAAAACAGCAATCTTTTTATCAAGGGAAACCAATGAACTTATCAGAGCATCTACGAGGGTGCTTTTACCCGCACCCGGAGGGCCGGTAATACCTATAATGGGCGTATTGGACGCCGGCAATGATTCTAACAATCCTTGATAACCTTCTACTTCATTTTCAATAAACGAAATACATCGTGCAAGTGATTTTACGTTTCCTGCCAGTATTTCCAGTTTAAGTTGGTCCCACATATCATGCAAAATAGTTTACATAACCGAGAATGAAAACAAGGACCTCATTATTTTTTTATATTACCAACACGCCTCGATTACAAATTGTTTTAAAAAACAACTAAAGAACTATCTGTACTGAAATTTGTAAGCGGACTTTCACTATTTGAAATGTGTAACTTTGCCGGATTATACAGATTAAAGCAAATTATATTTTATGCCGGCAAAAGGAAAAATGAGGTACAAAAAGCTTTTCGAAAATATTTCAAATCCGCAGGAGTATTTGTTTAGAAAAGGAAAAAGGCATAAGCAACCACTTTTATTTACTACCCGTCCAAATAAAATTAATTTTGATGTGCCCGATAGTATTTACCAGGTTTTTAAAGAGATCTTTATGGAAGACGTGTATGAGATCAACAAATTGGTATCAAAGCTTCCGGAAAATCCTGTAGTGGTAGACATTGGTGCAAATGTTGGATTTTTTAATATTATCCTGCTTTCAAAAATACCCGCAGCCCGGATATTTGCTTACGAACCCCTGCCTTCAAACCTTTTGTATTTTAAAAATATCATCAAACAAAATCCGGCCATTGAGCCGTTTATTTCAATAAACCAGGCAGCCGTTACCGGACTTGAAAAAGAGAGCCTTGATTTATTTATGGAAGACAATGCAGATAGCCAGGTGGTTGCATCTGTATTTGCATCATTCAATGTACGCAATACAAAAAAGATCACAGTTCCCTGTATCTCATTATCAAAGATCATTGAAAGCAATCAGTTGAAACAAATTGACCTGTTGAAAATTGATTGCGAAGGAAGTGAGTATGATATCCTGTACAATACTCCTGCTGCCGCATTGAAAACAGTCAGGCATATTGCAATTGAAGTTCATGATGTGGATGAAGATACCTGCAATTTCAAATCACTGAAAAAACACCTTGAGTCCTTAAACTATTCAATAACATCTACACCAATAAATAATTTTTGTTATGCTGTAGATGCTGTGCTAAAACCGGGATATGAATAATACCATTAAAAAAATTGTGCTTGATTGTGAGCGGATGAAATATCCCAATACCGGCCTGTATCATTATTGCCTGAACCTTGGTTTTGCTTTGCAACAAAATCTTGACAAAGACAATGAGGAGCTGTACCTGTATGTACGAAAAAAAGCCAACGCAGATTTTAATAATGATTTTAATTTTATCAACCAGCATTCATTGCATAAGTTCTATATGCCAATGGGGAAAAAGTACAATGTCTGGCATTGTACTTACCAGGGAAGCAATTATTTTCCTTTTACCAAAAAAATACCTGTTATATTAACGATTCATGACCTGAATTTTTTATACGATGAGCAAAAAAATGAAAAGAAGAAAGAAAAATATTTAAAACAGCTTGCCGCTAAAATCGCATCAGCAGATCAAATTGTTGCCATCTCTCAGTTTGTATTGCAGGACATAAAACAACACTTTGATGTGAAAAACAAACCATGTAAAGTAATTTATAACGGATGCAATACTGCAATACAGTTTAACAACATTACGCCGGTAGAAAAAAAGATCAACGCGGATTTTATTTACACAATAGGCACGGTGGTTGATAAGAAAAATTTTCATGTATTACCGGGGCTTTTAAAAGGGAACAACCGGCTGCTCATTATTTCCGGAGTGATTCAAAGCGAAGAGTATAAGAAAAAAATAATCGAAGAAGCAATAAAACAGCAGGTAGAAAGCCGGGTGGTTTTTACCGGCGCCATTTCCGAAGCGGAAAAATTCTGGTATATGCAGCATTGTGAGTGCTTTGTTTTTCCATCACTGGCCGAAGGATTTGGACTGCCAGTAATTGAGGCAATGTATTTTGGCAAACCGGTTATATTGTCAAAACTTACCTCTCTCCCGGAAATTGGCGGCAGTGATGCTTATTATTTCAATGATTTTGATCCGGATAATATGTTACAGGTTCTTGAAGAAAGTATGCAGCACTTTAAACAGAATAACCCCGCAGAAAAAATAAAAGCAAGAGCCGCCATATTTGACTGGAACCTGGCTGCAAAAGAATATTTAGAAGTGTACAGAAGCTGCTATTGATAACCGGTATGTTGCAACATTCTGGTTATATACATTTGTAATTCCTGAATTCAAATGGCCTGAGTCCTGTTTTCTTTTCAAGCCAATAGAGGAGTTTTTCTTTTAAGGTAAATTTCTTTTTACTGATATCGATCCCCGGATCCCAATTTTGTTCCTGCACACGTTTTTGCATAACCTGGGGATGTGTACCGGAGAATTTGGTTAAGGAATCAAAATCCTTGAAATTATATACCTCTTCTGTTTTAATATAATTTTGCCAGCCTTCGGATTCCTCATTCCAGTAACGGCTTACATGTTTTTGTTTTGCAGACATCTGAGCCGGGCTTTTTACCCATCCATAATGATAGATAAAAGCATCAATCTGTTTTACTTTTATTTTTTTGTTTTCCAATCTGAAACCCTGGGCATCCCTGTATGATTGTATGTTTCTGTTGTGCCTGATTACCCGTACTTCTTTATTATACCATCTCCTGCTGTCACCTATATAATTATAGGTTCCATAAAAGTGCAGGTAATTAAAAAGCAGGCCCTCTACCCGGGTATCCGGTAAATATTGTTTTGCTGCAAGTAAAATATTCGCATGATATTTTTCATGCAATACTTCATCACCCTGAATATAAAACACCCAATCGGTATCGGCAGAAACATGTTGCAGTGCCTTATTTGTTTCAACGGCAAGTACAGATCCCGATTTACGCAAACCCATATCCCATTCGCTATACACAATTTTGATCTTATCAGAAAGTATGCTCTTTATAAGAGCATCTGTTTCATCTTCACCCTTATCAATGCTTACGATCATTTCATCTACTACTGGTAATATTGAAGTAATTGCTTCTATGATGGGATAGTCATTTATCAATGCATTTTTAATAATTGTTATCCCTGTTATTTTCATATTGATTTATTAATATTGTATTCAGTATTTCGACAAATGTAGACAATTGCATGTTTTCGTATAATAAATTTGCTGAAAACGGATGACCAATTTTATACCCATATTCCCTCTTGGTATTGTTGTATTTCCCGGTGAACAGTTAAACCTGCATATCTTTGAGCCCAGGTATAGACAACTGATTGCTGATTGTTTTAAAAGTAAAAAGCCGTTTGGTATTCCGGCTGTGATCAATCATAAAATGGAAGAAATGGGAAGCCTGGTCTTGGTTACAGAAATAAGCAAAGAGTATGAAGATGGTAAAATGGATATTAAAACAACCGGGATAACCACATTTAAAATACTTGAAGTGGTGCATGAGCTTCCGGAAAAATTATACAGCGGAGCCATAGTAACGTATCCGCAAATAATAACTGAAGGCAGTGCATCATTGATGAAAAAGATCCTGAAAGGGATCAGAGAAATTCATAAACATCTCAACGTAACAAAAGATTTCAATAAACCCGATGACCAGTTACTCAGTTATGATGTAGCACATCATGCAGGATTGTCATTGGAGGATGAATACAGGCTGCTTGAATACGCACAGGAGCTTCACCGGCAGGAATTTTTAAAAAGGCATCTAGCAAAAGTGCTGCCGGTAATGGAAGAGATGCATCTTTTAAAAGGAAAAATTAAACTAAACGGGCATTTCAAAAATCCGGAAGGTTTTAATATCAATTAAAAAAAAATAAATGACTACGCTCTGCCTGGATTTTGGAAACACCCGTCTTAAAGCTGCTATTTTTGAAAAAGATACATGTAAAGAAGAGATTTTTTTAGCCGATGGAAAAACGGGAACCATAGCGGCTCTGATTGAAAAATTTCAACCGGTAAGATCAATTCTTTCATCCGTAATAGATCATGAAGAAAAGCTGGAAGTGCTTTTATCATCAAAAACCATTTTTCATAAACTATCCCATCTGACTAGAATTAATTTTGAAACCCCGGTAGGAAAACCTGAAACAATTGGTGCCGACAGGCTGGCCCTGGTATCTGCAGCAGTACATTATTTTCCGGGAAAGAATAACCTGGTGATTGGCCTGGGTAGTTGCATCACCTATAATTTTGTGAATCAGTACCATCAATTTCTTGGTGGAAGTATTTCTCCGGGCATGGATATGCGCTTTAAATCCATGAATGATTTTACTGCAAAACTTCCTTTGGTGCAGGCTGATTGGAATTTCCCCCTGATCGGATATGATACAAAAACAAATCTTCAGAGCGGTGTTATTACCGGAATCGCCAGTGAAATCGATGGTTTCATCGACAAATACGCGCTAAAATACAGCAACTTTAACGTGGTTTTAACCGGGGGTAATTCAAGCTATTTTGCCAGTCAACTTAAAAACAAGATATTTGCCGACTATAATTTTTTATTTAAAGGACTGTATGTACTTAGCGAACTTAATAACTGCCGGGATTAGGAAATTTTCAGCACTTGTATTTTTTGTATTTATTTTTTCAATTGCCTCCGCACAGGAAAACTCCCCATATTCCAGATATGGTATCGGAGACCTTGTCCCCAACCAAAATGTGGCAAGCAGGGGAATGGGAGGGGTAGCTATCGGATTTTCAGATTATCAGAGCATCAATTTTATCAATCCGGCATCACTGGGTTATATCAATAATACCATTCTTGATCTTGGGGGTGAAGTGGATATCAGAACATTAAAGAGTACGACTAGCTCCGAAAAGTATACCGCTACCAATACACTTATTTCCTACCTGCAGCTTGGCTTTCCTTTGCTTTCCAGGAAATTCAGTAAAACCGATGCCGAAAAAAATGTTTTTTGGGGTTTAAGCTTCGGACTAAGACCCGTTAGCCGTATTGGGTATAAAATTGAGAAAAATGAGCGTTTATCAGGAATCGATAGCCTGCAGACTTTGTATGAAGGATCCGGAGGTATTAACCAGTTTAATATCGGAACCGGAATAAGGATAAAGCAATTGAGTGTAGGAATAAATACCGGCTATAGCTTTGGAAACAAAGATTACAGTACCAAGTTGGAATTAATAAATGATTCGGTTAGTTATTACAAATCCAACACAGAAGCAAAAGCAAACTTTAGCGGATTTTTTTTAAATATCGGCCTGCAATATGCCATTAAAATGAACAAGGGAATTTTGAATTTAGGTGCATATTCCAACCTGCAGCAAAGCCTGAAAGCAAAAAAGAGCAATATCGATGAAACCTTTGTTTATGACGGCAATGGCGGCACATTTACAATTGATACGGTGAGTTTTAATAACGACTTGGCCGGAAGAATAAAAATACCCGCAACTTATGGTGTAGGATTTACTTACGTAACTAAAAACTGGCTTTTGGGTATGGATTTTGAGACTTCCAACTGGGCAGATTATCGCTATTATGGCCAAAAAGATGCAGTGCAAAATAATTGGACAGTCAGGGTCGGTGCTCAATACTATCCTGCAAAAGAGAATACAGCAATTAAAAAATACTGGAGTTTTGTAAAGTATCGTGCAGGATTCAATATTGGTCCGGATTATATCAAACTCAATGAAAACAGGCTTGGATATGCTGCAACGGTTGGCGCAAGCTTCCCATTAACTTCTTATCAGCGTATACGTTTTGGAGAATATGTTATGCTAAATACTGCCCTTGAAATTGGTGCAAAGGGAAATAAATCAACATTTAGTGTAAGAGAGAATATAACAAGAATCAGCATTGGGGTTTCTATGAATGCCCGTTGGTTTCAGAAAAGGAGTTATGATTAATGAAATTTGAATTTGCTTAAATGAGACCAATCCTACATAAGATATTTTCTGCAGCCTTCTTAACAGGCTGCATTTTTTTGTGTGGGTGCGAGAATGATGAAAAAGAAGTGGACAAGCTTTATTCAAAAAAAATGGGCATTGAAGAAGCTACGAATGTGAAATTAAATTATACTGTCGGGGGTAAAATAAAAGCCATATTAACATCACCATTGATGCTCCGGGTACAGGATACCATGCCTTATTACGAATTCCCAAATACACTGCAGGCAGATTTTTACAATGAAACCGGAATATCCGAAAGTAAACTGACTGCATTTTATGCAAAGTATAAAGAATCGCAAAGCCTGGTCTTTTTAAAAGACAGTGTGAAAGTGATCAATATGAAAAACGGGGATACTCTTTATTGTAAAGAATTGTATTGGGACATAAACCGTACCGGTTCTGAATTTTACACCACAGATTCTGTACGCATCCGTACAAAAACACAAATATTAAATGGTGTTGGAATGGAATCCAGTCAGGATTTTAATGATTGGCATATCACAAACCCAACCGGAATTATTAATGTACCTTCCTCAAAATTCCCCGGTTAATTCGGGAATTATTAAACCAATTCATTGTAGGTTTGTTATCATTTACTCAAAATTTTGATAAAAATGGAATATCGCAGATTGGGAAGATCGGGTTTGCAATTAAGTGTACTCTCATTTGGAAGCTGGGTTAGTTTTAGTAAACAGATCAATGATAAAGTAGCAGATGAGTTGATGGGCATAGCTTACGATAACGGCATTAATTTTTTTGATAATGCTGAGATATATGCACTTGGCGAGAGTGAAAAAATGATGGGGCGTATTTTAAAAAAGAAAAAGTGGGATCGTTCGTCCTTCACTGTTTCCTCCAAAGCATTTTGGGGATGGCGGGGGAAAGAAAATAAACCCAATCAAACAGGCTGTAGCCGTAAACACTTGATGGAAGCCTGCGATGAAGCATTGATGCGATTGCAGGTTGATTACCTGGATCTTTATTTTTGCCACCGCCCGGATAAAAAAACACCTGTAGAAGAAACCGTTTGGGCAATGAATCACCTCATTCAGCAAGGAAAAATATTGTATTGGGGTACCAGCGAATGGAGTGGTGTGGAAATTATGGAAGCACACCGGGTTGCCCAGCATTACCGCCTGATTGGCCCTACAATGGAGCAACCACAGTATAATTTATTTGAAAGAGAGAAAGTAGAGAAAGAATACCTGGAAATATATAAAAATGTAGGGTTAGGTACAACCGTTTGGAGCCCGCTTGCTGCAGGTCTGTTAACGGGAAAATACAATGAAGGAGTTCCCAAAGGCAGTCGTTTTGCACTGGAGGGATTTGACTGGCTTAAAGACAAGTGGATGGGTGATGAAAAAATAAAGAAAGTAAAAAAACTTTCCGATCTGGCAACCAAATTGGGAGTCAGCACTGCATCTTTGAGTATTGCCTGGTGTATGCATAACCCGAATGTGAGCACCGTAATTTTAGGGGCAACCAAAAAAGCGCAATTACTCGATAATTTAAAATCGCTGGATGTTGTTTCTAAACTCACTCTGGAAATTATAGAGAAAATAGAAACAATTATGAAAACTAAACCGGTACTTCCGGATTTTTGATATGGATACAATAAAAGTTTTCGGGATCCCGAATTGTGATTCAACAAGGAAATTATTAAACTGGTTAAAGAAGCATGTTATAGATTTTCTGTTTCATGATTATAAAAAAGAAGGTATCGGCGCATCTGTTTTAAATGACTGGTGTAACCAGGCAGGATGGGAATCCATTCTCAATAAAAAAAGCAGTACCTGGAGAGGACTTTCTGATGCAGATCAGGCATCGGTTAAAAACCAGGAGTCTGCCATAAAAATAATGCTGGGTAATAACAGTATCATAAAAAGGCCCATTACAACAATTGGAGATAAATTGATCATAGGATTTAAAGAAGAATATTTTTCTAAACAAATAAAACATAAAAAATGAAACGCAATGCAACTGCCGTTTGGAACGGTACCGGAAAAGAAGGTAAAGGACATTTAACTACTCAAAGCACCGCATTACAAAAAACGCAATATTCTTACAGTTCCAGGTTTGAAGAAGGCGTTGGCACCAATCCGGAAGAACTGGTAGCAGCTGCTCATGCCGGCTGTTTCAGCATGAAGCTGAGTTTTATTTTAAATGCGGCAGGTTTTACTCCGGAGGAAATAAAAACCACCTGTGTAGTTACCCTGGCAGATGGTTCCATCAAAGAGTCGCACCTGAATGTAACTGCAAAAATTCCGGGAATCAATAAAGAACAATATGATGCAGCAGTAACCGAAGCGAAAGCAACCTGCCCCATATCAAAATCATTGAATGCCAACATCACCCACGAAGCAGTTCTGGCCTGATATATTTTTTCAGCAATGCGGCAGGCAGGAAGGGTTATGCATTTTCCTGTTTGCTGCTTTGCAGATTTTTTTCATTCATCGGTATCAGTAAAACAAGCACCATGTCATTTAAAAATAAAACGGTCATTATCACGGGCGCTTCACGTGGAATCGGTAAGGCAATCGGATTGCGACTGGCTGCAGAAGGCGCCAATATTGTTATTGCTTCCAAGAGTGTGGAGGAGAATCCAAAACTGGGAGGTACCATTTTTTCGGCAGCCAAAGAAATGGAAAATGTCGGCGGTCAGGCCCTGGCGTTACAGTGTGATATCCGCTTTGAAGACCAAATTCAAAACGTTGTGGATAAAACGGTAGAAAGATTCGGCGGCATAGATATACTGATCAACAATGCATCAGCCATTACTCTTACAACCACAGAAAAAACAGAACCCAAACGTTTTGACCTGATGTACGATATCAATGTGAGAGGAACATTTATGGTAAGCAGGGCATGTATCCCTCATTTAAAAAAGGGCACAAATGCGCATATATTAAATTTATCTCCACCTTTGAATATGGATATGAAATGGTTTGCCAATCACCTTGCGTATACTATCAGTAAATATGATATGACCATGATCGCAATGGGATTGGCGGCAGAATTGAAAAAATACAATATTGCAGCAAATAGTTTATGGCCACGTACAACCATTGCTACAGCAGCGGTACAAAACCTGCTGGGAGGAGAAATGTTGATGAATATGAGCCGCACAACAGACATCATTGCAGATGCAGCGTATTTTATTTTATCAAAGCCTTCAACTGAATGTACAGGGAATTCTTTTATAGATGAAGAGGTTCTTGCAAAAGAAGGTATTACAGACCTTGAAAAGTATTCATTGGTGCCGGGTGCAAAATTGTATAATGATCTTTTTCTGGGCTGATAAATTAACCGGTAAATTGTTATTTATGCAGGTTTTGATAATACACTTATCTTTTATTCCCATTGGATAAATAACTTCAACTGATTCATTCTTACTGTTTTTGACACTTTTTTATTTCATTCATTTTTCCTGTTAAATTAATCCCAATAAAATTATCTTTTGATGAACGGTAACTTTTCAGCCGTTCTGTACGTTTAATTTCGTAGAATATTGTTGCGCCATCAACAATAGGTAACCAACTTAAAGTATAGTCATGAAATTTTTAAAACTGCAAGCATTGTGCTATTGCATTCTTTTAAGTTCAGTTGCATTTAGCCAAACTGAAAAAAAGCAATTAGCTGCAAAAAGAATTAATTCAGCCATTAAAATTGATGGAGTTTTAGACGATACTGCATGGAAAGATGCTCCCGTTGCTGATAAATTTACTTCATTAAGACCTGTTCCTTTTTTACCCGAGAGCCCTGAAAATGCCAGCGAGATATATTTATTATACAGTAATGAAGGGATTTTTGTTGGCGGATATTTGCACGAAAAATCAAAAGACAGTATTTCTTCAGAATTGAAAGGGCGTGACGGATTTGGTAATAATGATTTTGTTGGGGTGATCTTCGACACCTATTATGATAAACTGAACGGATTTGAATATTTTGTTACTCCGCTTGGTGAACAGTGGGATGCAAAAGTGTCTCCAAATAATGAAGATTTCGGCTGGAATGCAGTTTGGGAAAGCAAGGTAAAATTGCAGGCCGATGGCTGGAGTTTCGAAATGTTTATACCATATTCTGCCATCAGGTTTGGGAAATGGAATATTCAGGATTGGGGCTTAAACATTGTCAGAAGAAGACAGAAAAGTGGCCAGCAGTTATTCTGGAACTCCATTGATCCCAATGCAAATGGCTTTTTAACCCAGGAAGGATTATTTACCGGACTTGAAGGGATCAAACCACCTATGCGTTTGCAGTTTTCTCCGTATTTCTCCACATATATAAACCACGACGGTACAGCTACGGAAAATAAAAACAAAACAACTTTTAATGGGGGCATGGATGTGAAGTATGGCATCAACCAGGCTTTTACTTTAGACATGACACTGATACCGGATTTTGGTCAGGTACAATCAGATAACCGTATTTTAAACCTTACGCCATTTGAGCAAAGGTTTAATGAGAACCGTGCTTTCTTCACAGAAGGTACAGAGCTTTTTGGAAAAGGGAACCTGTTTTACAGCAGGAGAATTGGTATTGAACCCCGATATAAAAAATGGCTTTCTCCTAACTCAAATGAAATAATCATTGATGATCCGGGACAGGCAAAAATCATCAATGCAACCAAGATCAGCGGTCGCACACAAAAGGGTTTGGGTGTAGGGATATTAAATGCTATTACACAAAATCAATACACAAAATTTCAGGATATTAATACAAAGGAAACCAGAAAAGAATTGAATATGCCATTGACCAATTACAATGTACTGGTGCTTGATCAGACCTTTAAAAATAACAGCAGCGTTTCACTGGTGAATACCAATGTATGGCGTAGCGGGAATGATTATGATGCGAATGTTACTTCAGCTCTGTTCGACTTTAATGATAAAAAGAATAAATGGAATATTGGAGGCAATGTGAGTTTCAGTAATCTGTTGGGTAAAGATGGGAAGAATACAACCGGCTATGCACACAGTGTTTATTTTGGTAAAACTAGTGGCCGTTTTACTTTCAATATCTGGCAGGATCTGTTTAATGATAAGTATGATAAAAGTGATTTTGGTTATTTTACCAATAACAATACAATGGATCAGGGTGGTTGGTTTGGGTATAAATGGATAAAGCCAAAAGGCTGGTATAATCAGATCACTGTGAACACAAATTTTTATTACAGCAGGCTGGTTACTCCCATTGATTTGTTGCGCCGGAAAGAAATGATGTATCAAAATGCCAGTATAAATTTCAATTTTAATGCACAAACAAAAAAATTGTGGTGGTTTGGAATAAACATCAATGGCGGACCAAATAGAAATGACTTTTATGAGCCCCGTTCTTATGGCCGTGTATTTCAGGATAAAGCAAGAATAAACGGAAATTTATGGTGGGAAAGCAATTCTGCAAAAAAACTTTCCTGGGGTGGTAGCCTTTATGCTGGAACAGGTGGCGTGTTTCACCGTAAGAATGTTGATTATAATTTATATGGAAAGATCCGGTTCAGCAGCAAATTTTCTATCGACAATTCCGTTTATGCAAGCAGCAGTAAAAACCAGACGGGTTTTGCCGGCAGAACCGGGACTAACGGCGATACCATTATCTTTTCCAGAAGGAATGTGAACAGCGTTGAAAATGTTATGAACATCAAGTACAATTTTACAAACAAAATGGGCATCACGTTAAGGGGCAGGCATTATTGGAGTAAGGTTAGGCCGTTTCAGTTTTATGAGCTGGATAAGTATGGAAAACTTCAAACTCCTGCCAACCCTTTTACACAAAATGTAAATCAGAATTATAATTACCTAAGCGTTGATATGGTTTTTAACTGGCAGTTTGCACAGGGAAGTTTTTTCAGTGTAGTATGGAAAGACATTGGAGAAAATTTTGACAGGAAATTTGAAAAGGATTATTTTAAAAATCTGGGGAATACCATTGAGGGTAACCAGTTCAACAGCTTATCCCTGAGGGTGATCTATTTTATTGATTACTTAACGGCAAAGAACAGGCTTACAAAAAAGAGACCAGCATAAAAAAAGTTCAATCCTGAAACAAACCTGTTTCTGGATTGAACCTTTACCATTTTACAGATTTGCTGCCCTTATTTAAGCATTTCTTTTGGAACCTCTTTTTCCAGTAAATATTTATAAATGAATTTGGTTTTCATATTTTGAAAATGCATCGCTTTGTTTCCTCCCCATCCATGCCGGCCTCCGCTGTAGATCATGAATTCAAAATCTTTTTTACGGTCCTGGAGTTTACTTATAAGTTGTATACTGTTTTGCAGGTGCACATTGTCGTCAATTACACCATGCACTATTTGTAACATGCCTTTGTAATTATCTGTATAAGTTAATACCGAACTTTTCTTATATCCTTCGGCATTGTCATCCAATGTTCCCATGAAACGTTCTGTATAATGAGTGTCATACAAACCCCAGTCCACAACAGAGCCGCCTGCCATACCGTGTGTAAATACATCTGCGCCATAAGTCAGGGCATAGGCAGACATATATCCGCCATAACTAAATCCGGTGATGCAGACCTTTGTCGGGTCTACATTACCGTTATCTATCAGCCATTTTACCATAGTACTGTAGTCTTTCATTTCCCAATAACCCAGATTATGGTACATATAGTTTACGCCCTCTTTTCCAAAATGACCACTGGCCCGGTGATCCATCGATACCTGTATCAATCCTTCTTTTGCGTACCATTGCTGGTTACCGCCTATCGACCATGTGTCCATGACGGTGCCTGCATTTGGTCCGCCGTAAATAGATATCAATACCGGGTATTTTTTATTTTTATCCATGTTAACAGGCCAGGTAACCTTCATGGGAAGACTGAATAAACCATCATCTGATTTTACCCGAACCAATTCTGTTTTTGCCAATTGGTAATTGTCAAAATCAGTACCCTTACTGTTGCCCAGGTCTTTGATGATTTTACCTGTATTGGAAACCAGGGTCAGTTTTGTGGGTGTTGAAACGTTGTTATATGTTGTAATAAAATAAGAAGCATCGGGAGAAAGATTGATATTGGAATGATTGTAATCACCAAAACTCAGCCTTTGTAATTTTTTCCCGTCCAGATTCACTTTATAAAAATCTTTGTGAGCAGTGTTCTCTATTCCCCTTGCGGTGAAATACACGATCCCTTTATTTTCATCAATAAAGTTCAGATCGGTAACTGTAAATTTTCCGGCGGTAACTGCATTGATCAATTTTCCGTTCATGTCGTAATAATAAAGATGCTTCCAGCCAGAGGCATCATTAAGCAAAATGAAACCCTTCCCGTTTGCTAAAAAATGAATGCGTTCTCCTTCATCATCAAGATCAACCCAGGTTTTTTGTTCTTCATTATAAAATAATTGTTTTGTTCCGGTGGTTTTATTCACCTCCCATATCTTTAAATTATTTTGTTTGCGGTTCATCCATTGAACCAACAGGCTGCTTCCATCGGGTTTCCAGTAAGGCAAACCAAAGTACTGGTCATCCTGCTGTTTAAAATCTGCCCAAACAATATTGCCGCCCTGCGGGCTTACAATGCCCACTTTTATTTCCGGGTTTTTATCACCCACTTTCGGATATCGGACCGTTTCAAGATATCCATGCTGGCCCGTTCCATCTGTAATGGTAAAAACCGGAACATGGGTATCATCCGTTCTGAAAAACGCAATGCTTCTGCTGTCGGGGCTCCACCAAAAAGAACGGTATTGCGACCGGCGTCCCAGGATCTCTTCTGTATAAACCCAGCTTGCATACCCATTAAGAATCACTTCACTGCCATCGGTAGTTATTCTTTTTTCTTTTCTTGTATCAAGATCAACAGTATACAAATCGTTGTTTTTTGTATAAGCAACGAATTTCCCATCAGGGCTCATCGTTGGATTAACTTCTTTGTCTTTATCATTGGTAAGTTGTACTTCTTCATCATTTATTTTAATGTAGAGGTCATTGTTTTTTATGGTAACTTTTTCTTTTCCGGAAACTTTATTTGCTTTTTTATCTTCATCTGTAGGTTCTCTTTCTTCTCCGGTCTTTGCATCTACTAAAAAAGTCTTGCCTTCTTTAATCAACAGAAAATGACTGTTGTCTGTCCAGCGTGTGGCATTGGGTAAAGTCTGGCTTATCCCTTTAAAATTCCCTTTAAAATACTGTTCATCTGTCAGGGGCTTTTGTTGTGCTGTTGCAGTAAAAAAAGAAAGCAGGCAAACCGGTAAAACGCAAGCGGAGAATCCTTTATAAATATTTATCATGCATAAAAAATTTAAGCAACAAGATAACATATTTGGAAGAAACCGTGCTTCGAAATTGATGAATGGAAACGAATGGATATAAAAAAGCACGGTGCATTATTCACCGTGCCAAATAGGTTCTTTGATAATATTTATGGATTGTTTTCCGGCCGCATCATGGGGAAAAAGAGTACATCCTGGATGCTGTGCTGGTTAGTAAGTAACATACAGATACGGTCTATACCAAATCCGATCCCGCTCGTTGGCGGCATTCCGTATTCCAATGCTCTTAAAAAATCATGATCAATGAACATGGCTTCATCATCTCCTCGTTCCATTAGTTTTACCTGTTCTTCAAAACGCCCGCGTTGTTCAATCGGGTCGTTCAATTCACTGTAGGCATTGGCAATTTCCTTTCCGTTTACGATCAGTTCAAAACGTTCTACCAGACCGGGTTTGCTGCGGTGTTTTTTTGTCAGCGGGCTCATCTCCACCGGGTAATCGGTAATGAATGTGGGTTGCACATAATGGCTTTCACATTTACCGCCAAAGATCTCATCGATGAGTTTTCCTTTTCCCCATTTCATATCTGCATGAATGCCCAATTGTTTGCATACATCCCTGATGCCATCTTCATCCATTGCACTGATATCAAAACCGGTATGTTCTTTAATGGCATCATACATGGTTATTCTTTTATAGGGTGCCTGAAAACTAATTTCTTTTTCACCCATCTTTGCCGTTGAATTACCATTAACGGCAATGGCAGCTTTCTCGAGCAACTGTTCTGTTGTTTCCATCATCCATTCATAATCCTTATAAGCGACATAAAATTCCAGCACAGTAAATTCAGGATTGTGTGTGCGGTCCATTCCTTCATTGCGGAAATTCCGGCTGAATTCATACACCCATTCAAAGCCGCCCACGATCAGTCTTTTTAAATATAATTCATTGGCAATGCGCATGTACATGGGTACATCCAGCGCATTGTGGTGTGTAGTAAACGGCCTGGCAGCAGCACCTCCCGGAATACTCTGTAAAACCGGGGTATCCACTTCCAATGCGCCACGCTCATTTAAAAACTCCCGAATGGCATTTATCAGTTTGGTTCTTTTTATAAAAACTTCCTTAACTCCCGGATTTACGATCAGGTCGGCATAACGCTGACGGTAACGGAATTCAGGATCTGTTACTTCATCAAATGCTTCACCATCTTTTTCTTTTACAATGGGGAGGGGACGCAGTGATTTTGTAAGCAGGGTAAATTCTCTCACATGAACAGATGTCTCACCTGTTTTTGTAGTAAAAACATACCCTTTTATCCCAATGATATCACCGATATCCATTAATTTTTTCCAAACTGTTTGATAAAGGGTTTTATCATCACCCGGGCAAATGTCATCCTGTTTTATATAAAACTGGATCTTACCCGTTGCATCCTGCAATACAGCAAAATTTGCTTTTCCCATATCACGCACACTCATGATCCTGCCGGCAATACACACATCGGCAAAATCTGCTTTATTCTCTTCTCCTTTATAATTTTCTTTTATAAATGCAGCACTGGTATTTACAGGAAAGAGCGCAGCCGGATAGGCATCAATTCCCAATTTGGTTAATTCATCCAGTTTTTCCCTGCGGATGATCTCCTGTTCTGATAAATGTTGTGTACTCATAATCTTTCTGATATGCTTTATAGCAATAATGGGCAGCAAAGGTAATTGTTGTGGGGCAGGCAAACAAGGGATAAAACAAGGTTGAATACGAACACGTAGCAGCGCATTCCAAATGCTGATTTCATATGAATTTGCTCTTTACACATTTTTAAACATTTAAATAAATCCCAACCTGTGAATTATGTAACATTATGGTAATGTTCTGTAACACTAATTATGCATTGAGCGTATACCTTTGTATCGGTTTTTCATAGGATATTGGATTAAAACGGAGCTGGATCTTTATCCTGGCTCCTTTTTTTTAATTGTCAATTCAATATTTGAAAATTATTCATTTTATGCTGTTATTAAAATCCGAAAATGGCAATAATGTTTATATAAAGCAAAGTTATTCATCCCAATTGAAGGGATTACCCGACATTATCCGTTATTTTAAAGTGTTCATTTTTAATTTGGCAGGTTAGTTGTTATTTATCAGCAAATAAAAATCATGAAAAAAATATTTACATTATTATCCATCGTTGTTACGATGTCATCCTGTGAGATATTGAATCAGTTACCTGCATCTACTATCGGTGGGGTTACGGAATCAGAAGCTGCAGAAGGAGTTAAAGAAGCTCTCGGGCAGGGATTGGTAAAAGCGGTATTGCAATTAAATTCAACTGACGGTTTTTTTAAAGATCAGTTTTATAAAATTTTGCTTCCACCGGATGCTAAAAAAATAGAAAATACATTAAGAGATATCGGATTAGGAAGCCAGGTAGATAAAGCCATCCTGCAGATTAACCGTGGTGCTGAAGATGCTGCGGGTTATGCAAAGCCCATCTTTATTGATGCCATTAGGAATATGAGCCTGAGTGATGCGATCGGTCTGGTAAGAAATGGCGATACCAGCGCCACCCATTTTTTCAGGGAAAAGACAACCGAAAAATTAATGGCTGCTTTTACTCCGGTGATTCAATCCTCGCTTGATAAAATGAATGCTACAAAATATTACGGCGACCTGGTTAATAAATACAACAGTCTGCCTATCGTATTCAATAAATTAGATCCGGATCTTACTGGTTTTGTAACCATGAAAGCCACCAATGCACTGTTTGAATTGGTTGCACAGGAAGAAAGAAATATCCGGAATAATTTTGCAGCCCGTACAACGGATCTGTTGAAAAAAGTTTTTGGTGGGATCAGGTGATCAGTAATCTGCGAGTAAAACCTGCCAGGCCTCATTCACTTTTCCTGCATCCAGTAATGCACTGGCATATCTATGCAGTTCGGTATCCATTTCATCGGGATTGATAGAATAATATTGAATGATATTTTTTAATTTATCATCATGAAATGTGGGATCCACAAAAGGTAATTCGCTTACATTGGCCAGTTGTCCCAAATGATTGCCCGAAAGCGCTTTACTGTTCCGGATACTTTCAGGCAGGGTATCTATGCCAATACCTAATTGCATATGTGGTTTTGCTACTTTAAATAAATTACTTTCATCAACCTTGCAATACCAGTCTCCTCCAAGTCTGGCAACATGATGTAATCTGGTTTGATCTATTTTTTTGTTTTCGTCCAGTATGCTTTCATCAATATGCATACAAAGCACTTCGCAAATCACCAGGTTGCCTGCTCCTCCTTCGGTGCCCAATGGTTTTATTTCTATGATCTTACACTCCAGTTTTACCTTGCTTTCCTTTACCATTGGCGGTGAGACTATGGAGGCTTTCTCTTGCGTAAATCCGGCTTTTATAAATTCATTGGTTCCTTTTGGGTACTCACAACTTGCGAGGGAAGTTTGTTGCACCATATCATAATCTACTATATTGATCACCACTTCGGGAACTTCATAGGCATTTTGTAAACTGTGTTTGGTTGTATTGTCCCGGACCCTTCTTGCGGGAGAAAAAATAATGATGGGCGGATTGGAGGAAAATAAATTGAAAAAACTAAAGGGCGATAAATTCACGTTGCCTTCTTTATCAATGGTTGATGCAAAGCAAATGGGGCGTGGTGCAATGGCGTGTTGCAGGTAGTTTTGTACATCGGCCGGTTTTAGTTCTTTTAAATTGAGTATCATTATTGTTTATTTTACTACGGAGGCGCAAAGAAATTAAAATCGTTTACAAATCTTTAAACTCTCTATTTATAAGCAGGGTGTAGAAATTAACTAACCCCCATATATCAATTTTTCTATGACATTTCTGCGTCTTAGCGTCTTTGCAGTTAAGCCTTCTTCAATGCCAAAATACTAAAATCACTCTCTTCCTTCACAATCGTGTTGCTCAGTTCACCCAGGCCATCAATTTCCATTTCTACGATATCGCCTTCTTGCAGCCATTGAACAACATAATCCGGATTATTCAGTTTTCCCGTGCCATTCAATTCTAAAAAGCAACCGGTTCCAACTGTTCCGCTGCCAATGACATCACCGGCATATAAATTAACACCATAACTGCTGCGTTCGATGATCTCAGCAAAGGTCCAATCCATATCACTTACATTTCCTTCACTAACCTGTATCCCATTCACCCGGCATTTCATACCAAGATTCCATGCCTTGCCGGTATGCCCTTCTTTACAGGGGACTTCATATTTTTCCAGTTCATCCAGCGTTACCAACATGGGACCAATGACTGTGGCAAAATCTTTTCCTTTGGCTGGTCCCAGATTGAGGGTCATTTCTTCCATTTGCAAACCCCTTGCACTCATATCATTCATGATCATTAGTCCGGCGATATAACTATCAGCATCTGCTGCCGGTATATTTCTGCCCGCTCTGTTTATAACGATAGAAGCTTCCAGTTCAAAATCAAGTTTGTTAAAATGATCAGGCATGCAGTATATATTACCCGGTCCCTGTATGCTATTGTGGTTTGTAAAATAAAAAATGGGAAACTGATCAAACTCCGGGGTCATATCAACCTTTCGGTTTCGCCTGGCAGCTGCTACGTGCTGACGAAAAGCATAACCATCCCGGCAACTTGTTGGATGGGGAACGGGCGCTAATAAATCGGCATCAGCAAACGGTGTTGACGTTATCGTTCTTCCATTTCCATCTTTAATACGCTGTTCAACTGCAAGAGCCAATGGCATCACATCATCCCAATAATTTAAAAACATGGCCATACTGATGGGCAGGTCTGAATGCAACTGATCAGTATCGTACAATAATCCATCTACTAATAGTGCCAGTTGTTCATGTTCATCTTTGATATAAGTAACGAGTTTCATGTTAATATGTTAAGTAGACAAATTTAAGCATAGCGTTTGCATGTAAAAAAAATGATTTTGTATATTTGTGATTATAAACCGTATTAATGGAATTTGATAAAATACATAATAAGGGACAGGCCCAATTATTTAAAAATCAAAACCTGGAATTCCTTACCAAAACACATCCATTGGTTATATGGGGGATGTATTTACCTGTAATTACATTATTACCTTATTATTCTTTGGCTGGATTGCATTTTGGCGGACTCAGTGTTTTTTTTCTTTTTCTCGCAGGAATGTTTTTCTGGAGTTTTACCGAATATATTCTTCACCGGTTTCTTTTTCATTTTATTGCAGAAAGCGATATGGGAAAGAGGATAAACTATATTCTGCACGGGAATCACCATGAATATCCGAGAGATAAAGATAGATTGTTTATGCCTGCAGCTCCCAGTTTGATCACTTCATCTGTACTATTTATTATAATGTTTTTTGTTTTGGGAAAAAATGTATTTCCTTTTTTTCCGGGATTTATATTTGGATACCTGATTTATGGCAGTATGCATTATGCAATTCATGCATGGAATCCTCCATTTAAATGGATGAAAGCCCTGTGGCGCAATCATCACCTGCATCATTATAAGAATGACGAAAGGGGATTTGGGGTAAGCAGTACATTATGGGATCATGTATTTGGAACCATGTTTGATCTGAAGAAAGAAAAAGAAGACAAAGAAAAAGTGAAAGAACTGATGTTTGTACGTAATAATTCAAAAGAAAAAATGCAGGAACAGTAAGGCTCACCAGGCTTCTTCATTATCAATATCATCCTTATTTTGATTGAATTTTTTCCGTGATTCCCATTTTTCCACCTGGCGTTCAATAACCAGTGATGCAATGATCCTGCCTGCGTTGGAGCTTGCATTTTCCTTGAGTAATGTTTTTATTTTTTGTTCACTTACATCTATGCGGTATAAGATTTGCACAAGAGAAGAGAAATTATTTACGATCAAATAATTAATTCTTTCAGCAAGAAAAATCTCCAATTCTTCTCCGGATGAACTTAAGGGGATGTTGACATCAAATGTTTCACCGATATATTTTACCATTCCGATTTCCATGAGTTAATATTTTTCAAGTACACCAAGTGCAAATAATGCAAAGTCATATTTTGCCGGATCTTCTGCATCCAGTTCTTTCATTTCAGTTGTCAGTTCCAAAGCTGCCTGCCAGTCGCTTGCATTTCTCGAAAGCAAATTAAAATGCCTGGCAACACGGGCAACATGCACATCTAAAGGTATGATCAATTGCGAAGGAGAAATGTTTTTCCACAAGCCAAAGTCAACCCCGCAATGATCTTTTCGTACCATCCAGCGCAGGTACATATTGAGCCTTTTGCAACTTGATTTTTTATGAGGGGAAGCAATATGCTTCAGGGTTCTGCCGGGTACGTCTTCCAGAGAAAAAAAATATTGGTAAAAACCATTCAGGGCATTTTCAATGTTCGGATCGTTTTTGTTCATCCATTGTGTAAATGCTTTTTCAAGTGTTGAATGTATTGAGTAATGCATTTTGAAAAAGGAGATAAAATACAGGAGATCGGTAGGATTGAATGTGCGGTGTTTAAAAGAGAGTAATTTTTTAAGGTCATTATCTGTGTGCTGCAGACAAAATGCATGAGGGGCATTGTCCATCAACTGCATCAGTTCTTTCGATTTGTTGATGATGGTAGTGCGGTTGCCCCAGGCAAAGATGGCAGCAAAAAAACCGGCAATTTCAATGTCTTGTTTTTTTGTAAAAGCATGGGGAATGCAAACAGGGTCTTTTAAAATAAAAGAAGGTTGATTATATTCATCAACCTTCTTATTTAAAAAATCTTTTAACAGATCATTCATATTATGTATTTGCTTTTACAGGTCAGCCGATAGCCTGTTTAAGGTCTTCAACCAGGTCTTCTGCATCTTCAATTCCTACACTCAACCGGATCAATCCATCTGATAAACCGTTTTTGATTCTTTCTTCACGCGGTATGCTGGCATGGGTCATACTGGAAGGGTGGTTGATCAGTGATTCCACGCCACCGAGGCTTTCGGCCAATGAGAATAATTTTGTGGAGGATAAAACTTTTTTTGCAGCTTCCGGACTTTCGTCCTTCAATGTAAAACTCATCATCCCGCCAAAATCTTTCATTTGCGATTTTGCGATCTGGTAATTATGGTGGTCTTCAAATCCGCACCAGAAAACCTTTTCCACTTTCGGATGGTTACGTAAATAATGGGCAATTATTTTTCCGTTCTCACAATGTTGTCTCATGCGAACATGCAGGGTTTTGATGCCACGCAAAACAAGAAAACAATCAAAGGGCCCTGGTACAGCACCGCAGCTTTTTTGGATAAAATATAACTGGTCTTTTAATAATGGATCATTCATGATCAGTGCACCCTGAATGACATCACTGTGCCCGCCTAGGTATTTGGTAGAAGAATGCATTACGATATCAGCTCCCAGGTCTAACGGGTTTTGTAAATAGGGAGATGCAAAAGTATTATCAACACAAAGAATGGATCCTGCTTTTTTTGAGATCACAGATACCGCGGCGATATCTGTAATATTCATCAAAGGGTTGGTGGGTGTTTCAATCCATATCAATTTTGTATTTGCTGTTATTGCAGCCTGGATATTTGCAGTATCCGTTGTATCAACATAAATAAATTTGATGCCAAATTTTTCAAAAATCTTGGTAAACAAACGGTAAGTGCCCCCATACATATCATTTGCAGCAATGACTTCATCTCCCGGGCTTAATAATTTAATTACAGCGTCTGTAGCAGCAACACCACTGCTGAATGCCAGGCCAAAATTCCCATTTTCAATGATTGCTAAAGCCGATTCCAGTGCGAATCTTGTTGGGTTTTGCGAGCGGGCATATTCAAAACCTTTATTTACTCCCGGTGCAGATTGTACGTAGGTGGAAGTTTGGTAAATAGGCGTCATGATGGCACCGGTACTTGGGTCGGGCTCAGCCCCTGCATGTATGAATTTTGTACCTTGTTTTTTATTTTTTAATGTGTTTTGATCACTCATTTGCATGTTTTTTAGAGGGGCAAAAATACTCAATATAAATGCAAAGACGGCCTATTTATGAAACATTTGTGAAACACATAAATATCGCCAGTCGAAATTATCTGCATCATGGGCATGATGGCTCCTGGTTTTCTTTGCAAGAACCTGTGGTTTTAAAATGTCTTCTTTTACCAGTTTGCTTTTGGCTTCATACAGGTAATCTTTCATTAACGGGTCGTCCATCCATTGTTTTTGCGGAGGTTCAAATCCGACCTTATCTGTTCGCCAGACTATATTTTGCGGTAGTTTATTATGCATCATTTTCCGGAGGATAGATTTGCTGTAACCATCATTTATTTTATATTTTGAAGGCAGGGAAAAAACAAACTGAACCAATTCGTGAAACAAAAAGGGAAGTCTTACTTCTCTGCCATGGGCCATTGCATTCCGGTCGCTGTAACGTAATAATTCTTCCAAACCGTTTTCCATTGTATTAAAGTACAGGATGTCATTCAGTTTAGTAACTACCGGTTTGTGAATACCTTCCCATTCTCTTCCCCTTGTATGATTCAACATCTCCCTGGTTATATCCGGATTATGCATGATCTTATTGTATTCATTTTTTTCAAGGGCAATGGAAGCATGTGATGGCAAAAATGCTGCAAGGATGTTTTTTATACTCCAGTTGAATTTGATATGGTGTTTATGAAACAGGTGTTTTTCTTTTTTTACTCCTTTAAAATTATGCCTGCTTACCATTTCCTGTAAATACCAGTGAATATATTTATGGTATCCTGCAAGGATTTCGTCTGCTCCTTGTCCGTCGAGCAATACTTTAATGTTTTGTGTTTTGGCTATTTCAAATGTTTTGTACTGTGCATAGATACTGGAAGAAGGAAAAGGTTCCTCCTGGTGGTAACATAATTTTTCAAAGTCTTTTATAAGGCCTTCGGCTGTGGGTATGGTTGTATGATTTTCAAGATCAAATGCATTGCAAACTTGTTGTACATATTTATTTTCATCTTTTTCAAATCCGGGAAAAATGGCTGAAAATGTTTTAAATTTTCCGCTGTCTCCTGTAA
Organism: Ferruginibacter sp.; assembly: GCA_037969135.1. Lineage (GTDB taxonomy): Bacteria > Bacteroidota > Bacteroidia > Chitinophagales > Chitinophagaceae > Ferruginibacter. The sequence continues at coordinate 1,215 of JBBKWV010000056.1, read as the reverse complement.
GTATTTGCTGGATATAGCTCACAATCGTGGAACTGTCGAGTCCTCCGCTCAGACTGGCACCAACCGGAACGTCGCTTCTTAATCTCCTGTTGATTGAAGTGGTTAATAAATTGTCGAGTTTTTGGATGGCATTTTCTTCACTGATCTTAATTTGAAACTGTTTGTCAATATCCCAATAACTTTCAATTTTCAAATGATCATTTACAACATTGAGTGTAAGAAAATGAGCAGGCGGCAGAGAAAAAATATTTTTATAAAAGGTTTGTGATTTATTGGCTGGATTTTGAACGTAACCCAGGGTAAGATAATTAAGGGTCATTTTGTTTTCTATGATCTTTTCTATTCCAGCAGCCCAAAGTGCTTTCATTTCACTGCCGAAAGCAAATAATTCTTTTTCACAATAATAATAAAATGGTTTTTCTCCAAAGCGGTCACGGGCTGCAAACAATGTTTTTTCCTTTTCATCCCAGATAGCAAATGAAAACATGCCATCAAAATATTGAAGGCATCTTTCTTTATAACAATCATAAGCTGCAAGGATCACTTCTGTGTCGCTGGATGAGTTGAAATGGTAGCCGGATTTTTTGAGTTCTTTTCTTAACTCAATGTAATTGTAAATTTCGCCATTGAATACAATGCTGTACTGCTGCATATAATGCATGGGCTGAGCAGCAGCATCTGTAAGATCGATTATGGAAAGTCTCCGGTGTGCAAATCCTACACGATGATTCTTATTTATCCAGCAAGCCTCTCCATCCGGTCCCCGGTGAGCCAGGGCATCCGCCATTTTTTTTAAAACTGGATAATTTAAAACTGATTTGTCAGCTGTGATAATTCCCGCTATGCCGCACATTTTGTAAATATCCCCATTCCAATATTTAAAGCCAAATGTTATTTTGAATAATTAATGGGTAAAATAACCTTTACATTATCCCAAGTCATCAGAAGCTCCGCTCCATTGATTGCCGGTTGAAAAACCATGGTGAAATCTTCAATTTCCGGAATTTGTACATTGGTGGGAATGTCGGCTTTGAAAATGTCTTTTTTGGGATCCATGTGTAAGCCCCAGGTATATAAATTACTGTTTAAAATAATGGTCCATTTTTCGGGATAAGGGATACAATAAATTATATAACGTCCCTTTTCAATTCTATTTCCCATAATGTATACGGGTTTAAAAAATTCTATTTCTGTAGCTTCATTTGCACCCAGCCT
>JBBKWV010000055.1:0-26306 GCA_037969135.1 Ferruginibacter sp. | reverse complement strand
GAATTTGCTTCAAATATTTAAATGGGAAATAGGTTTTTTGATAGATAATTCTCCAGTATTTTGATTGTTAAATACTGTGTATTTGTTCAGTATGATATTAGCGTTTGATTTGATTAACTTTGCGCTGTAAAAAAAGTATTTATGAGACTGGAAGAATTTCTTTTAAAGAGAAGTGAGGGGAAATGTGAATTATGTACAGCAGCTGAAACGATAATTTTGTATGAAGTGCCACCTCAATCAGGAAGAATGGAAGAGAATTGCATCATGGTTTGTCCCAAATGTCTTTCGCAACTTGAAAAAAAAGAGGAGCTTGACAGTGTTCATTGGAGCTGTTTATCTGCGAGTATGTGGAGTGAAGTACCTGCTGTGCAGGTTGTTTCCTGGCGCATGTTGAATCGTTTACGCAACGAAAGCTGGGCAAACGATCTTTTAGAAATGATATACCTTGATGAAGAAAACCTGACCTGGGCAAAAGCTACCGGTGATCATGAAAATGATGCTGCAGTGGATCTGCATCGTGACAGTAATGGAAATCAGCTTCAAAATGGTGATACTGTTGTTTTGACAAAATCCTTAGACGTTAAAGGATCAACCCTGAATGCTAAAATGGGTACTGTAGTAAAAAGTATACGGATCGTTGAAGAAAATACAGAACAGATTGAAGGAAAGATAGAAGGCCAGTTGATAGTGATACTGACAAAATATGTAAGGAAACAACATACATAGGTGCAAGTTGATTTCAAATGTTCATGTTAAACGAATTTTCTTTTCTTCATATTTAATTTTGAAACCTCACAGAAAAATATTGTAATGAAAGTACCAGTTATATATAAAAGTCCTGAAGAAGCATTATCCGTTATTCAATCCAATCAGAGAGTATTTATTCATGGTAGTGCACATACGCCAACTTTTTTATTAAAAAATCTGGCCCTACAGGCTCACCGGCTGAAAAATGTTGAAGTAGTTTCTATCAGTGTTTATGGTGATATGTATATTGATAAACCGGAATTCAAAGATCATTTTTATATTAATTCCCTTTTTGTCTCCAACAGTATTCGCAGTGCAGTTAAAGAAGGTTATGCTGATTATGTGCCTGTGTTTCTCAGTGAGATCCCGGAGTTATTCAGTCAGAATATATTGCCGCTGGATGTAGCAATATTACAGGTATCCCCACCCGATATGCATGGTTATTGTTCATTGGGTGTTTCCGTAGATGTGGCTCGCAGTGCGGTTAATAATGCAAGGATATTGATTGCACAGGTAAATCCCAATGCACCCCGGACACACGGAGACGGCCTGATCCACAGCAGCCGTTTTCATTCATTGGTTTATTGTGAAGACCAGTTGCATGAAGCAAATTTTGGAGAAAAAGTAGGTGAAAATGAAATGCAGATCGGTAAACTTGTTGCCGAACTCATAGAAGACCGCAGTACAATTCAAATGGGTATTGGCGCCATTCCGGATGCCGTATTGCGTTGTTTGTTAAATCACAGGGATCTGGGTGTGCACACAGAAATGTGTTCTGACGGGATCATTCAGCTAATTGAAAATGACGTTATCAATAATAAATACAAAAATATACATCCCAATAAAACTGTTTCTTCTTTCGCTTTGGGTTCAAAAAAATTATATGATTATATAAATGATAACCCGGCATTTGCATTTCTTGATGTTAGTTATGTAAATGATCCCCATGTGATCAGGAGAAATGATAAAATGATCTCCATTAACAGTGCCATTGAAATTGATATTACGGGCCAGGTTTGTGCCGACTCCATTGGTTGTTATCAGTATTCTGGTGTAGGAGGACAAATGGATTTTATGCGGGGAGCTGCATTAAGCAATGGAGGAAAACCCATCATTGCACTTCCTTCACGCACAGCCAAAGGCGTTCCACGTATCGTACCCACCCTTAAACCCGGAGCCGGAGTTGTAACAACCAGGGCACATATGCATTATGTTGTTACTGAATACGGAGTGGCATACCTCTTTGGAAAGAATTTACGTCAGCGGGCAAAAGCACTGATGAATATTGCACATCCCGATGACAGGGAAATGATAGAAAAATCCTGTTTTGAACGGTTTAAACAATTTTAAAACAAGAGAGAAGGGGCAGATAATCCTTTGTTGCAGTTTTAATATTCGGAAAGTATATAAATAAAAAAGATGATTGAACAAACAGAATTGATCGTGGTGGAATGGAATTATACTCCACCTGTGAACAGCTTAGATACATTAGATATTATTTCTGATCTCACCAGGTTTGATGTAATGAAAAAACGGGCAGCTTCGAAAAAAGGAATTGCATGCAGGTTAAGTTGCCTGTTTTTACATGGAGAAATGCCTGTATTGAATTATGTGGCAGAACATTCTTATGTAATTGACCTGGATGATGCTATTGATAAAAATGAATTATTAAGGATGATCAGGAATTCATTTTCAAATTTTAATGAGAAATTTGAATTTAGAAAATTGGGAACCATTTTGGAGAAAAAAAACTTAAGTCCTTTAGATGAAAGTAACATTGATCTTGATGCAATACTCCCTTTATTGATCTGATTATTTGTTGTGCTAAGAGAATTAGAGCATTAAGAATCCGCTGAATAATATTTTATTTAGGAATTAAAAAACGAAGAAACTGTCTAGTATGGACAGTTTCTTCGTTTTAAGAAATAATAAATTATCCATTATTGAATAACAGTAAGCGTTTTAGTGGTTCTTTCACCGGTACTTTTAATGATCATACTGATGCGATAGACCCCTGACTGGAGATTATCCAATTCGATGGAACTGTTTTTTACAGACATAATAGTTTTTATCACCCTTCCTGTATTATCTATAACCTGAACATCCGTTGGTTCACTGATATCTGTAATGGAAACCTTTACATTCCCTGCTGTTGGATTAGGGAAAATGATAAAATCTATTGACCCGCCTGTTCCTTTAACATTTCTTGTTTCGCTGAATGAAGCATCTGCATCTTTACTGTGCAGCAATAAACGGTATTCAGAAACAGTTTTCATGTTATTGTTGTCAATATAACTGTAAGTGCTGCCGTTGGTAATATTTGTTGCAGGAACTGTTGCAATAGTAAGAAAACCTCCAATAGTTTTCCGCTGAATATCAAATCCTATGGCATTTGATTCAAAGGATGTTCGCCAGTTGAGTGAAACCGTATTGTTATTTCTTTTTGCAAAAAAGTTTTCAATAGCAATGGGCAATACTCCTCCTTCCGGAACCAGGCAACCAAATGGATCCGTGGATCCCGGATTGTGAAAATATATCTGCCAAAGTGCTGCCGGTGGCATATTTCCGCCATTTACACAATAACTAACATAGCCCTGGGAACTACATTTTGAAATATCAGGGAGGGCAAAACTAATATTTGCTTTTACACCATTTGTGTACACCGAATCAATTATCGGAGCATTCGCCGGACAACTGGTAAAATATAATTTCAACTGTCCATCAGGACATAGTCCATTACCATTATTTCTTCTGAAATAATTCGGGCAAATGGATGACTGGGCAAAATTTACGATGCTTATTAAAAGCAGGGAAATAGTGAATGTAAAAATTTTCATGTCTCGTAGTTTTTGAGGTAAATAAAATAATTCTAATAATTGGTTTTAGAATAAAGAACCTTTTCTACGGCATTCACAAAATTGGAGATAAGTATAAAACACTAAGCCTTTTGAAGGCATATCAATTTAAAACGATCATGGAAGTACTGAATACGGATATTCACAGATTTGGATAAAACAAACAGGTGCCAAATGGCTTAAAAACGTGGAAATTTTAATAGGAACTTGAGGTAAGTGGAGTAGGTAAATCTTCTTGTGTAGTGTAAACCTAATAAATGGGTTTCATAAATCAAAGTGTTTTTCCAATTATTTAAAAAAAAAGTTTAAATCGGGATTAACTTTTACTGTATCATTCCATATTTAAGTACAATTAATAACTTCAAATAAATAGAATTCGTGTTTAATAGAAATTTATTTCTTTTAAACACGAATAAAAATTTAAGTAATGATTGTGTTATTTCTCATAATAACCAATACTAAAAATAAATATAAAAAAACTGATCAATCCATGATCGTTATTTCAATCGCATTTTCAAATCAAGGTCATTTTTCCTGAGAGTATCCAAAGCAACATCATATCCTGCATCAGCATGCCTGATCACACCCATTCCGGGATCATTGCGTAAAACACGTGCTATCCTTTTTGCAGCATCATCAGTTCCGTCTGCAACGATTACCATTCCTGCATGGATCGAGTACCCCATTCCTACTCCACCTCCGTGATGCAGGCTTACCCAACTGGCACCGCCTGCTGTATTTACCAGCGCATTGAGTATGGGCCAGTCGGCAACTGCATCACTGCCGTCCATCATGGCTTCCGTCTCACGGTTAGGGCTGGCTACAGAACCGGTATCTAAATGATCACGGCCAATAACGATCGGTGCTTTTACTTTTCCTGTGCTTACAAGTTCATTGAAAGCAAGTCCTGCTTTTTCACGCTCTCCTTGTCCAAGCCAGCAGATTCTTGCAGGCAACCCCTGAAATGCAATGCGTTCTTTTGCCATTTTCATCCAGCGTATCATTTCTGTATTATCCGGAAACATATTCATGATAAGTTCATCCGTCACTGCAATGTCAGCCGGATCGCCACTGAGTGCAGCCCACCGGAACGGACCCTTGCCCTCGCAAAATAACGGGCGTATATAAGCAGGAACAAAGCCCGGGAAATCGAAACAACGGCTTTTTATGGCATCTTCTTTTTTTAAACCCTGTTCATATTCCAGTGCCCTTGCCCGGATATTATTGCCATAATCAAATGTTACCGCTCCCATATCCATCAGCTGTAACATAAGCTGAACATGCAGATACATGCTCTCATAACTCAGGCTGATATACTCTTCCGGATTTTTTTCACGCAAAACATTTGCCTGTTCATTGGTTAGTGTATGTGGAATATATCCGATAAGCGGGTCATGTGCCGAGGTCTGATCGGTTAAAGTATCGGGTATGATCTTTCGATCGATCAGACGTTGAAGTAAGTGTACAGCATTACATAAAACGCCGATACTTTTAGCTGCACCTTCCTGTTTGTATTTGATTGCCTGATCAATAGCTGCATCAATATCCGTAAATTTTTCGTCGACATATTTTGTCTCCAGACGTTTATCGATCCTCCATTCTTCTACTTCTGCAACAAGGGCTACTCCTTCATTCATCGTTATAGCGAGTGGTTGTGCGCCGCCCATACCACCCAGACCGGCAGTAACATTTAAAGTTCCTTTCAACGTGCCAGATCCATCCTTTGCAGAACTGGTATCAGAGGAATGTTTTTTAAAATGTTTGTTTGCAACAGCAGCATAAGTTTCATATGTACCTTGTACGATACCTTGGCTACCGATATAGATCCAGCTTCCGGCGGTCATCTGCCCGTACATCATCAGGCCTTTTTTCTCCAGTTCATCAAAATGTTTCCAGTTGGCCCAGTTGGGTACTAGTTGACTGTTACTGATCAAAACCCTCGGGGCATCTTTATGCGTTTTTAGTATGGCAACCGGCTTACCACTTTGTATTAAAAGCGTTTCATCCTCTTCCAACACTTTTAATGCTTTGATGATATTATCGAGCGCTTCTATATTTCTTGCTGCCTTGCCGCGGCCACCATAAACGATCAGTTCTTCCGGTCGTTCCGCAACTTCCGGATCCAGATTATTCAATAACATTCTCAATGCTGCTTCCTGAACCCAGCCTTTACAATTTAATGTTGTTCCGGTTGGTGTTTTATATTTTACGAAGTCATATTTTTTAGCATCTGTACTCATGAGATATTTTAATTTGAAGATTGAATGATGTGCATTTTAATTCTGCTAAAGAATGATTGCAGGCTGCAATTTAAAACATAAACCTTAAAATTATCTGAATCTTATATTTGCTTTTCATTTCAACTTCCCCGGATCATCACATATCCATTTCTTCAAATTACCTCATCTCCAAATTCTTCTTTATCTTCACAAAAATAAAAAAGGAATGACTGCACATATCAGCGCAAAAAAAGAAGAGATAGCTAAAATCGTATTGATGCCCGGAGACCCGCTGAGGGCTAAACATATTGCTGAAGGATGGCTGGACGATGTTAAATTGGTAAACAGCACCAGAAATGCATTCTTTTATACCGGCACTTATAAAGGTGTGCAGGTTACAATTGGGGCCAGTGGGATGGGTTGTCCTTCCATTGGTATTTATTCGTATGAATTATTCACTGCCTATGATGTTGCATGTATCATCAGGATCGGAACTGCAGGTGCTTATGATGTAAGTACCAAAGTGTATGATGTGGTTAATGTTGATAAAGCATACAGTGAATCAACTTATGCAAGAGAAGCTTTTGGCATCGAAGCAGATCACCTGAATCACCAGGGACTTGCTTATGACCTCATCAATGAAACTGCCAAAAATATGGATATGACCATCACTGCTGCGAATATCCATTCCAGTGATGTATTTTACCGCAGCAAACCGGGTACACCAAAACTTGCTGCAGATAATAATTGTATTTGTGTTGAAATGGAAGCATTTGCATTGTTTTCAAATGCACAATACCTTGGAAAGATGGCGGCAACAATTCTCACAATTTCTGATGTTATTCCTACACACGAAAGTATGTCTGCCGATCAAAGACAATCTTCGTTAGATAATATGTCAAAACTTGCTTTGGAGTCTGTAGTTGCGATCAGTAAGAAAATTTGATCTTCAAACAGGTTTATCATTCTTCCATTTGCTGTTGAAACATTTTTCAACAGTTTTTTCATCAAAAATCAAACGGTAAAGGAATTAAGGAAAGCTACTGCTTTAATCATATCATCATGCATAACCCTGTCGGCATCATTAAATGAAATTTCTTTTCTGAATGCTGTAATGATTTCTTCCAGATAGGGAGCGGTTTTTAAAGGCCTTTTGAAATCAATGGCCTGTATGGCAGTAAGTAATTCAATGGCCAGTACTTTTTCAACATTGTCAACTACACGTTTACATTTTGTAGCAGCATTGGCCCCCATACTAACATGGTCTTCCTGGTTATTGCTGCTACTGATTGAATCTACACTGGAAGGGGTACACAATTGTTTGTTTTCACTAACAATACCTGCGGCCGTATACTGGGGGATCATGAAACCGGAATGTAAACCCGGATTTTTTATCAGGAACATAGGCAGGTTTCTTTGCCCGCTGATAAGCTGATACGTTCTTCTTTCGCTGATATTACCCAATTCGGCCATGGCAATGGATAAAAAATCAAGGGCTAACGCCAGGGGTTGACCGTGAAAATTTCCTGCGCTCAGGATCAGATCCTCATCCGGGAAAATATTCGGGTTATCGGTTACCGAATTGATCTCTTTGATAAATACAGATTGAACATAGTTAACGGTATCTTCTGTTGCCCCATGAACCTGTGGTATGCAACGGAAGGAATAAGGATCCTGAACCTGTTTTTTTTGCTGAATGGCAATTTCACTTTCTTTTAATAAAGTACGTATGGTTGCGGCAGTATTAACCTGTCCGCTGTGTGAACGTATCCGGTGAATATTTTCATTCATCGGATCCATTCTGCAGTCGAAGGCATCAAAGCTGATTGCCGCTATGATATTCGCCCATTTCATCAGCCTGTCTGCCTGAATGAGATTATAAATGCCGTATGAAGACATGAATTGTGTTCCGTTTATCAATGCAAGCCCTTCTTTACTTTGCAGTGTGATCGGTTCCCAACCCATTTCCTTTAATGCTTCTGAAGAAGGAATTTTATTGCCATTGAAATAAACCTCACCCAAACCGATAAGAGGCAAACTTAAATGACTTAAAGGGGCAAGATCGCCTGAAGCGCCCAGTGATCCCTGTGTATAGATGACAGGAAGCATATTATGATTGTGCATATCCACCAACCTGTTGACTGTACTAACCTGTACGCCAGAGTGTCCGTAACTGAGTGATTTTATTTTTAATGCGATCATCAGTTTTACTATAACCCGTGGTACTTCCTCTCCCATCCCGCAGGCATGAGATTTTAATAAATTGGATTGTAATTCGGTGAGCTGTGCTTTTTCAATTTTTACATTTTGTAAAAAACCAAAACCGGTATTGATGCCATAAAACAAACTATCCGCATCTTTCATTTTATGATCAAGGTATTCCCGGCATTTTTGTATACTAGCCACGGCTGCCGGGGTAAGAGAAATTTCCTGATCAGATTTGACCAGATCCTTCATTTGTTGAAAATTGCTGTGCAGGTGATCTAAAGGTAAATTGCTACTGTTCATATTTCAGCCGTCCGAGACGGAGATATTTTGTTTGCTAATATTTTGTCGTTATCTTTTCAAAAGTAAACAATTATATAAATAGTAACACGGATCAGGCAGATTGATGTGTTGTTTTTAAATCAATCCGTATTTTCACTGGAAATAAACTGCAGGCTGGCAGATCCATTTTTCTTTAAATGTAAGACGATGAAAAAAATAATCTTTTTTGTATTTAGTTGCCTGGTTTTTCAGTTTTCAAATGCACAAACGGTAAAATTGCTGAGCAGTGGAACAAAAACATCGATGCGGGGATTGAGTGTAGTTGATGATAAAACTGTTTGGGTTAGTGGCAGTAATGGTATGGTTGGATTATCCGTAGACAGTGGGAATACCTGGAAATGGGTGACAGTAAAAGGTTTTGAGAAAATGGATTTCCGTGACATTGAAGCTTTTGATGATAAAACGGCGGTAATTATGGGTATTGCAGATCCTGCTTATATTTTAAAAACGATCAATGCGGGTGAAACCTGGGATATTGTATTTGAAGACAAAACTCCCGGTATGTTTTTAGATGCCATGGAATTCTGGAACGAACATGCAGGTATTGTCATTGGTGATCCGATCAACGGGCGAATGTTCATTGCAAGAACCTTTGATGGAGGAAATAGCTGGCGTGGCATTCCGGAGAATTTCAAACCGGTAGCCGATAGCGGGGAAGCATGTTTTGCCAGCAGTGGAACCAATATCCGAAAACTGAATAAATCTGAAGCCGTTTTCATTACCGGAGGTAAATTTTCCCATGTGTTTATCAGGGATCAGAAAATGGTTATGCCAATCATACAGGGCACCGAATCAACCGGCGCCAATTCTATTGCTGTGAAAAACAGTAAAACTTTTATAGTTGTGGGGGGTGATTTTAATACAAAAGATGCTTCTGAAAAAAATTGTGTCATCACAAATAATGGGGGAAAAACATGGACTGTACCTACGATCCCGCCACATGGATACCGCAGTTGCATCGAATACATTGAAAAAAAGACCTGGGTCAGCTGTGGTTTGAATGGTGTTGATTATAGTAACGATAATGGTAAAACGTTTAGCTGGATAAGCAAGGATGGATACCATGTTTGCAGAAAGGCGAAAAAAGGTAAGTCTGTGTTTTTTGCAGGCGGCGGTGGAAGGATTGGTAAATTAATGCTGAATTAAAATTACCATTTATGGTGAATATCATATTAGGAACGGAAAGGTTGATACTCAGAAAATTTACGATCAATGATGCAGCATTCCTCATTCGTCTTGTTAATAGCCCCGGCTGGCTTGAATTTATTGGCGATAGGAATATTAAAACCACAGAACAGGCATTGGATTATCTGCAGAACGGCCCATTGAAAAGTTATAAAGAGCACGGATATGGATTGTGTTTGGTTGAGTTGAAAGATGCAGGAACTGCCATAGGAATGTGTGGGATCATCAAAAGGGAACAGTTGGATAACCCCGATATCGGGGTTGCTTTTTTACCTGAGTTTACCCGTAAAGGTTATGCTATTGAAATCGCAGATGCTATGATGAGGTATGCTCGAAATACACTTGAATTACCGTCAGTCTGGGCAATTACAGTACCCGAAAACAGTGCTTCGATAAAACTATTGAAAAAAATCGGCTTGACATTTTACAGCAATTTTTCCTTTCCGGATGCTAAAGAAGAATTGTTACTTTTCAAGAACTGAAAAATTTTCTCAATTTAAACTCCTGAAATCAACCGGAACAAGTTTACTAACGCCGGCTTCCTGCATGGTTACACCACAGATCACATCCACCGCACTCATTGTCATTTTATTGTGTGTAACAATGATAAACTGGGAATTCTCACTGAACTGTTTGATCATATTAGTGAACTTGCCTACATTGGCATCATCCAGCGGTGCATCAACCTCGTCGAGGATACAGAACGGAGCCGGTTTGATCAAATAAATAGCAAATAATAATGCTGTTGCCGTTAAGGTTTTTTCTCCACCACTTAACTGACCAATGCTGCTCGGACGTTTTCCTTTTGGCTTAGCTACAATATCAATGGCGGTTTCTGCCAGATTTTCCGGATCTACCAGGATCATATCAGCAGTATCTTCATCCGTAAACAAAGCCTTGAATACTTTTTGGAAATTCTCCCTGGTCTTGTTAAATGTTTCCAGGAATTGCTGGTTGGCTGTTGCTTCCACTTCCTGAATGGTTTGCATCAGGCTATCCTTTGCCGTTACCAGGTCGTTTTTCTGTTCTAAAATAAACTCATAACGCTTTTTCATTTCTGTATACGCTTCAATGGCAGTTGGGTTTACTTCACCAATATTCTCGAGGCGCTTGCGCATCCTTTCATTTTTCTCTTTTAATTCTTCTAAAGGAACATCACCAGTTCTAGCTTCATCTATGATCGCATCCAGATCAACTTTAAATTCCACGTTCAGTCTTTCTTTCATGCCGGCAAGCTGCAGTTTGAGGTCTGTGAGCCTGTCTTTGATATCATTCAATAAATGATCGATCCCTTCTTTTGATTTTTGCTTGTGACGAAGTTCACTTTCTTTTTCCGTAAGGATATTCCGGAGGTTATAATATTCCTGGTCTGCTTCATTGAGTCTTTTTTCTTCTGCTTCCTTGTTTTGCAGCATATTTACAAGCAACAATGCAAGTTCTTTCAATTCAGCAGCCGTTTGCTCAATATTCTGCGTTGCTTCGGTTAACTGAACAGTACTGCTTTCTACCTGTATTTTCAGGTCATTCAACTGGTTGGTCTTAAATGTCAGTTCCTGTTTTGCAGAATTAACCTTACTCTGTTGTTTTGCAAACAGCAGGTTGTTATCATTGAATGTGCTGCTGGCAGTATTATATTCTGCTTCAGCCGTGGCATAATCCAGTTCACTAACCTGCATTTTTTCCAATAACTCTGTCAGGATTGTATTAAAACCATCCAGTTCCAGGCGTGTGCTTGAAATGGCTTCGTGATTATTTTTTAACTGCAGTTCTAATTCTTCGATTCTGTTGCTGCTTGTAGTTTCCAGTTGCAACAGGTTTTCCGTTTTATTCTGCAGTGAAAATACCAGGTTATTCAGATTGTTGATATCCTGCTGTGTTTGCCTGATGGCATTTTCTTTCAACTGGTTATTAAAACTGATCACTTCATTGTGCCGTAGCTGGATATTTTGTTTCAGTTCAATTACAATCTTATCCTGCACATTGATCTCTTTGATCAGTTTTTCCATGTTTTTGGCACGACCAATCTTTTTGCCCTCAAACAACCCCACACTTCCACCGGAAATTGAATATTTCCCTTTTACATATTTACCGTTTTTTTCCAGCACAACAGCTCCATTGCTGTTTTGCAAGGCGTCTTCGTTCTCAGCAATAAATACATTTCCCAATAAATTTTGCGCAAGCTTTGCGTACTGGCTGTCAATTTCAACAACATCAAGCGCCGGGATGGTTCCTGCGGGCTGGTGTGTTTCAACAGATTCTGAAAATTTATCAAGCAAAAAGAAATTCGCTTTTCCTTTTTTATTATCATCCAGTAAATGAACTGCCTGTAGCCCTTCCTGCAGGTTATTCACCACATAGTAATTCAGGTATGGCTCCAGTACATTTTCAACTGCCGCCCTGAATTCTTCTTTTACATAAATGATATCAGACAACAAAGGTGCTGTATGATTCCAGCCGCTGTTCTTGTGCAGGAATTTTACACTTTCCGGATAGCCTTCCATAGAATCAATCAGGCTTTTCAACAGGTCGTGTTCATTTTTCTTTGCATCCAGTTTACGGTTTTCATCTGCAAGATTATTCCGCAAACCTTCGAGCATATTTTGCGTTTGGAATATCTGGTCTTTCGTAAACTCATGTTCTTCCTGTAATTGCTTCAGACTGATCTGCTTTTGTTCCAGCTCTTCTTCCTTTATCTTTTTATCGGCCTGCAATTGGGTTAACTGCCCCTGACGTTGCGCTTTTTCTTCCTGGATCTGAACAATGGTTCTCTGCAGGTTTTGAATAGAAGTATCAGCAACCGCCACTTTTTTCTCTGCATCAAACTGGTTGCGTTGTATGGATTGGTTTTCTTTTCTGAGAGTATCAATGCCACTGCGCTTTTCATCAAATACGCCTCTTTTAATTTCTACCGCCTCTTTCAGGTTTTGAAGTGCTATCTCCAATTCCTGCAACTTCTGTTGCTCTTCATTTATCTGCAATCCTGTAAATCCGATACTTTCTTCCAATCCACTTAACTGCCCCCCTGCTTTTTGTAAAAATTCATTCAGGCTGTTCTGTCTTTCTTTTAAATGCTGCAACTTTTGAGAACTAAGGCTTTTTTCATTTTCCTTGTTGCGTACTTTATCCAGCATTTCATTGAAGGCATGTTGCATTTGCTGCAATGCCTTTTCTTTTTCAATAAATGCCAGTTTTTCCTTTTCCAGACCAGCTTCTTCTTTGGCAATGGCAGTTTCCAGTTCAATTCTTTTATCTACTTCCTGCTGTTGTTGTTCATTCAGGTCTTTGTACGTGACGTTAAAACCTTCCAATGCGGCTTTCGCCAGTTCGATACTGATTTCCTTGTATTCTTTTTTTATTTCGAAATATTTCTCCGCTTTTTTTGCCTGGCTTTCCAGACTTTTAAGTTGGTTGTTTATTTCAAAAAGAAGATCTTCAATACGGGCAAGATCCTGTTCAGTTGCATCCAGTTTTAATTTGGCTTCTTTTTTACGTGTTTTGTAAATGGTAATGCCGGCAGCCTGTTCAAGCATTTTACGGCGGCTGTTTTCCTTGTCCTTGATGATATCATCTACCATGCCAAGTTCAATGATAGCATAACTGTCGGTGCTTACACCGGTATCCATGAACAGGTTATGTATATCTTTCAACCTGCAAGCCACATCATTTAAACGGTATTCACTTTCGCCGCTTTTGTAATATTTACGGGTAATCGTAACAGTATTAAATTCGGTTGGGAGGAGGTTTTTGGTATTCTCAAATGTAAGGCTCACCTCAGCCAATCCACTTGCACTGCGGGTTTTGCTGCCATTGAAGACAAGACTTTCGAGATTTTCACTTCTCAGGTTGCTGATCTTATGTTCGCCGATAACCCATCGGATGCTATCGATAATATTGCTTTTGCCACAGCCATTGGGGCCGATAACTCCGGTGATACCTTCATCAAAATTCAGTACAGTTTTATCGGCAAAACTTTTAAATCCTTTGATTTCTAAACTCTTTAAACGCAATTTTTCTAATTTTTTATCAGGCGGCAAACCTACGTGAAATTGATCGATTTTTTTTCCCTGTTGATAAATACCGGAAAAATTAAACCATGCAGTAAATATAACGGAATGAATGAAGCTAATTTTTTAATGTATCCTATGAACAGGTTTAATTATACACAGGTTTGTCACAAGGATATCAAGACATTTTTGATACTGGGCTTCCCTGCTGAAATGAACGCTTTGGTTGCAGTATGCCGAATCTTAACTTTCTATAATGCGTTAAAAATTTACATAAGTTTGAAAAACTGATTTTTCCTATTCAATTCAAGCTAATTTTGAATCCTAAATTTAAAAAATGAAAATATATTTATTTATTGTAATGCTTTGCGTTTCAACCTGCGGATTTGCTCAACCGCAGATCATTAAACAGGCAATCATAAGTACAACAACCACTGTTATAGCACCTGAGGGAGAAGATGTGCAGAATTTACAAAGCAGTGGTTCGGGTGGAGGCGCTCAAATGTTCCGGAATTTTGGTGATGGGGAGACAAAATCAACAACATATCTTAAGGATGATATGATAAAAACAGTGATGAAAAGTGATATGGGACGCTCTACTATTATCCGCAACAACAGCAGTACACTTACTACTACCCTTATAGAAATGATGGGTAATAAAATGGGTTTCTTTATTACAGATGAAGAACAGGCCGAGATGAAACTCAAAATGGATAGCATGATGAAGCAAAGACGGTCAGCAGATAGCAGCAGAGCCCCAATGCCAAATGCAGCAGCCAGTAATGTGGAGATCAGTTATGCAGATGGAATAAAAAAGATTGCAGGATACAACTGTAAAAAAGCCTATGTGATCAGCACCAGATTGTTGGGATTGAAGGATTCTGTAACAGTTTGGTATAATCCTGAAATAAAATTTGAATATGCATCCTCCACCGGAGGAACCAGTTCTTTTGGTGGTTTTGGAAGTGTAGGGAATTTTACCACATTGAACGGAACCGATAAAATTGATGGTTTTGTAATGCAGTATGAAATGAAAATGCGCCGTGGGAGGATCATGACAGTTGAGGTTACCAAAATTGATATCAAGAAAGAAATTATGGAAAAGGAATTTGAGATCCCGAAAGACTTTGATGTAAAGCCGATGAAAGAATTTCAAAGTATGATGCAAGGTGGCCCCGGAGGCGGAATGCAATTCAGAATGGAAAGAAATTGATTTTAAAAATACTTTGGCAAAGTCAAATAAAACTTTGCCAAAGTATCCATAAATTTATTTTATAAGATCTCTTTTTTTATCATATTCAGCCGCTTTCTTGGCATCTCCTTTCAAATTATAGATATCACTTAAATACCCCAGTACAATCTTATAATTGGCATTTTGCATACCGTTCAGATCAGTTTTGGGTTCAAAGTATTTTACGGCCTGTTCGGAATAATTGATACACTCATCCATTTTTTTGCTGGACAAAGCTTTTAACTCATTCTTCTTTTTTACATCATCTGGCTTGGTACTTTTAATTACAGCTGCAGCAGCACTCAGGTCTGCAGCCATATTATATAAATGATTCGTCATTAATACCGTGGCGTCAATGCCTTTATCACTTGCGATGGCAGTTTTTAAAACATTGGAAAATTTTTCTTTCATGTTGATATCATCTGCAAATTTGGCATCCTTCCCATAAATTGCCCCGTATAATTCTACAGCATAATTGTATGCCAAAGCATAATTTCCCGGTTCTTTGGAAATCATATCATCATACTTTGCATAAAGAGCTTGTTTATCTCCAGTTTTTACAATATTATTTATCTCTATTTCATTCCAGTAATTATTTTGGGGATACAGTTTTTTACTTTTTGCTAACATATCCGCCAAATTAACGGCATCATTTTTTTTGTTGTAATATTCAACCAAAAACTCATAAACAACCAAGTAAGTTTCGCCCGAAATTCCGGCATCAACTATTTTTTTATAGTAGATCACTGCATCATCATCCATTTTAGCTTGTGTGGCTGCAATGGCAATATTTAAGATCAATGCAGTATCCATTGCATTGAAGGAAGTTTGGGTATATGTATATTTTTTATCTAAAATAAAACTCTCCACTTCAAGAGCCTTTTTAAAAGATTTGTATGAATTTGCAAAATCCTTACTGTTAAACAGATTGGCACCCAGATCATAAAAACCATAATAGAGATCCAGATAAGATCCATAATTTTCCATTTTCATCCTGAGATCTTTTGTATCAAGTTCCTGGTATTTTTTAAATGCTTCAAACGCAGAGTTCTTTAAATCATACAGGCTGTTTTCCGGCACAGATTTATCATAGGAGTAAGCATTATACACACGGCCTTTAAAATACCAACCATCTGCTTTTGTGTTGTTTTTTGAATCAGTCAGGAATTTATCAATTCCGGCTTTTGCACTCGCGTAATCCTTTTTGCCCAGGAATTCATTGATATCATTCAGATCCTGGGAAAATACAAAACCTGATGAAAATGCCATCATCAGTAAAATAAAAAATTTCTTCATATTGGAATATTTTTTTGAGGAGGTAAAGATATTTGATTTGTAAGACTATTGGTAAATTCCGTTCATTTTTTCAAAATTCCGGAAATTTTTACAATAATATTAAGAGTTCAATAAAATGCTTCCATTTAACCTTAAGTGTGTTAATTTTATCCCTTATTTTATAATTTGATCAGTCAGGCAACCATACAACAGATTTTAAGCCGTATCGATATTATCGAGATCGTGGGCTCATTTGTAAAGCTCAAAAAACGCGGTGCAAATTATCTTGGCCTCTGCCCTTTTCATAATGAGAAAAGCCCTTCTTTTACTGTATCACCTGTAAAAGAGATCTATAAATGTTTTGGATGCGGGAGAAGTGGGAATTCCATTGGTTTTTTAATGGAACAGGAAAAATACAGTTATGTTGAAGCACTTCGCTGGCTGGCCAATAAATACAATGTTGAAATTGAAGAAACGGAAACAAGTCCGGAATTTAAGATTCAGCAACAGGCTTCTGATAGTTTATATATTATCAACAATTTTGGACAAACATTTTTTTCAGATCAATTATTTAATTCAGAGGAAGGACAGGATATCGCCTTAAGTTACCTGAAGGAACGGGGATTCCGGGAAGAGATCATCCGGAAATTTCAACTGGGTTATAATCCATTTGCCCGGGATGAATTTACAACGGCAGCAATAGCAGCACAATACAGCAAAGAGTATCTGCTGAAAAGCGGACTGGTCGTTCAGCGGGATGAAAAGTTGATGGATAATTATCGAGGCAGAATTATTTTCCCCGTACACAATCAAAGCGGAAAAGTACTGGGATTTGGTGCAAGGATCATTAAATCAAATGACAAGGCTCCCAAATATATCAATACCCCTGAAAATGAATTGTATATAAAGAGTAAGATCTTATACGGTTCTTATTTTGCCAGACAGGCAATTGACAAATCGGATGAGTGCCTGTTGGTAGAAGGTTATACCGATGTGGTAAGTCTGCACCAGGCCGGTATAGAAAATGTAGTTGCCAGTGGCGGAACATCTTTAACTCCCGATCAGTTAAGGCTGATCAAAAAATACACATCCAATCTTACCATTATATATGATGGCGATAATGCCGGAATTAAAGCGGCGTTGCGTGGACTTGATCTTGCGCTTGAAGAAAGCTTGAATGTAAAACTGGTACTTATCCCTGATAAGGAAGATCCGGATAGTTATGTAAATAAACTGGGGGTGGATGCGTTTAAGAAATTCATCGCAGATAATAAGAAGGATTTTATTTTATTTCAATTGGAAACAGCCCTGCAGGAAGCAGGTAACGACAACAATAAAAAATCATTGATCGTAAACCAGATCGCTGAAACGATTTCCAGGATCAATAAAACGGAAGAGTTTACAAGGCGACAGGATTATATAAAGCAGGTTTCAGAAATATTAAGAATTGAAGAAGGCGGTCTTATTGCTTTGGTGAATAAACTGATCCGGGATAAAATATCCAAGGAAGACAGCCGGATAAGCAGGGCATTGGAATTGCCGGTTGAAAATGCGCCAAACCCGGATGAAGAAGCTTTGTTGAAATTATTCAGTAAGGATGAGATGCAGGAACAGGCCATGGTAAGAAGTTTGCTCGAATTTGGTATGAAGGAATGGGACGCAGATCAAAAAGTGGCTGATCATGTTTTCAACCAGATAGAAGAAAATGAACTGGATAAAATGATCGATAATAAAACACTGATCCATATCATTGAGTTATACAAAAAATGGTATGATGAAGGACTGGAACCTACCGCAAAGAATTTTTTATATTATGAAGATCAGCAACTGCACAGTTTTGTGATCAATATCATGGATGTGAATACAGAGATCAGTCCAAACTGGAAAGATCATTATGAAGGAAAGATACCTACAAGGGATGATCTGTTTAAAGAAGAAGTTATCTCTACGATCAATTACCTGAAGTTGCGCAAGATCAAAAGAATGATTGAAGAAAATCAACAGGATATGGAAAAAGCAACCAATTCAGAAGACCAACTGATATTCCTCCAAACGCACCAGCATTTAAAGCAAATGGAAATTGATCTTACCCGGGAAGCAGGTACCGTTATTTATAAATAGTTATTTAGCTGTGGGATTTTTTTTACCGGTACTTAGTTTTTCCAAAACAGACTCCAGTCTTTTTGTTCTGGTTTCCATTCTTTTTGGTTCAACCACCCACTCTACATATTCTCTTTTGTTGGTAAAAGAAAGGCTGTCGAAAAATACACCGGCATCTTTATTTTTCTTGAAAACGGATTTCATTTCATCCGGAATGGAAACTGTACGTGTTTTATAATTAATGCCACGGGCTGGATTTGTGGTAGAGAAGGAAGTTTTATTTTGTTTGATCTGTTCCAGTTTTTTAAACCGGATGGCCGTCCAGGTTGAATCAAGGGTAATCAGTCTTACAGATTCAAACCCCAGATCAGTGATCATTTCCCAATTACAATCGCGGCACAGATCGCTTACAATTTTGGAAGTCAATTTTGGATATGCTACCCATAATTTAGCCTCTTCATGCATAGCCGGCAATACATCTTTCAAAATATCATTTAACTGGATCTTGCTGATCGCAAAAACAAGTGCAAAGTCTATTTTTCTGCTCCGCAGTAAGGGAGTTACACTTTTGGCAAACGATAGTTTAATGAATTGTTTTTCAATTGAAGAAGGGAGGCCTTGTACTAAAATGTTTTTTTCGTCTTTTAATTGAATTTTTTCCAATACTGTTTGAAGAGCCATAAGAAGTATTAAATTAAGATGTTAAAAAAACGGTTCTTGCTGCAAAAAAAACATCAATGCCAGATAAAAAGGCAAAGAACGAAATAAAGCAAATAGTTATTGGTCTGCAAATTTACTAATTTACTTATTTACTTTCTAATAATTAATGAAAAAACTCTGCAATTTTGCAGAGTTTAGTTATTTATTAGATATAATTTAAATGTGTTATTTTGTTCCAACAGGCTTGTAATAGCTTAAAGCTTCATCCATAAACCCTTCTATTTTGGCAATTCTGTTTTCGTCGGAGGGATGGGTTGCCAGGAATTCCGGTGTGCCTTTGGCTCCACCGGCTTTTGACATTCTCTGCCAGAAAGCAACTGCTTCTCTGGGATTGTATCCTGCCATAGCCGAAAAGATCAGCCCATAATGATCAGATTCATATTCCTGGTTACGGGAATTGGGCAAAAGAACCCCAATTTGTGCAGTGGGTGCAAATACATTATTGAAAATGGAATTTGCTTTTTGATTGTTTTGGGTAAATATATTACCTGCAACTTCAAGCCCTTGAGCCAATGCTACCTGGCTCATACGTTCATTACCATGATGTGCCACTGCATGCGTGATCTCATGCCCCAGAACTACAGCTAAAGCAGCCTCATTCTGTGTTATATTCAAGAGACCTGTATAAACTACCACTTTGCCTCCGGGCATACACCAGGCATTTATTTCATTATTATCCACCAGGTTAAATTCCCAGTTATATCCTTCCAGTTCTTTGCTTAATCCTTTTTTCTTATAATAACTTGTGATGGCATTGGCTATTCTTGAACCAACACGTTTTACCATTTCAGCATCCTTATTCGAATTTTGATTAAGCACTTTATTCTGGCTTAAAAAAGATTTATATTGAGAAACTGCTTCCTGTTGCAGAGAAGACTCAGGGAAAAGTGACAATTGTTTTCTTCCGGTTATTGCATTCTTGTTACAGGCGAATAAAAACGTAACTGCAGTAAAAAGTATAATTATCTTTTTCATGTAATTTTTGGTTGTTTGCTAAATCAAAGGCAATTAGTATACCAAATATACATTTGCCAAAAAGGAACGGTTAATCTTCGTTCCTGCGGGATTTCCTTCTGTCGCGGTATTTTAGAATGGGAATACGGCTTTCAACACCTCTTAAAATTCTTCCAATATTTTTTTGGTGTGTAATGATGACCATAAAAGCCACCAGTAATGCAAAAATCCGGTACATGATTTCATGCTCATTCCATATCCATAAAACAGATACAGGAAGCATCAAAGCACCCAGGATGGAGCTCAAAGACACATATCGGGTAAGGTATAAGACCAGTAAGAAAACACCCACACAGCTGATTGCTATGACAGGTTGAACTGCAAGGATCATTCCTAAAAGTGTTGCCACTCCTTTTCCTCCTTTGAATTGGGCAAATAAAGGGAAAACATGACCCAATACTGCAGCAAGGCCCAAACCAATCATAAAATTCGTACGATCAAGCTCATTGCTCAGGTAATGCGGAAGGAAATTATATAACGACACAGCTGCCATTCCTTTAAGGATATCAAAAACCATTACCAGTGTGCCGTACTTTGATCCCAAAACCCTGAATGTATTGGTAGCACCCATATTGCCACTTCCGTAGTCACGTATGTCTATCCCAAAATATTTTTTGCTGATAATTAATGCTGTTGGAATGGACCCCAGCAAATAGGCAAATACTATAAGTAAAAATTCTTTCATTAAATTTCTTTAGTGAACGGTGTAAACAAATATACAAAATATAAGCTGAAACAGGCTGATAACAATACTGACTTACTAACTATTTGCCCAGAGTGCCAGCCAACCATTTTTTTGAAAAACAGTCTGCACTTTTATATTCACTGTTTCCAATGCGGATAATATTTTAGATGCATCATGCTCCATGATACCACTGAAAAGAATGATTGCTCCGGGGGCTGCTGCATTTTTAATTTCCTGCAAATTTTCAATAATAATATTCAGATTGATATTGGCTAAAATTACTTCTGCATTTTCCGTTGATGGAATGGTATCTGCCTTTAATATCTTTATCCGGGAACAATTATTGGTAATGATATTTTCATGGGCATTGCTGATACTCCAGTCGTCATTATCGATGGCCACAATTTCTTTGGCTCCTGATTTTTCTGCCAGTATCGCCAATACTCCGGTGCCTGTACCAAAATCAATTACCCTTTTATTATTAAAATCGATATGCTCCATTTGTTCGATCATCTGGTAAGTCGTTGCATGATGGCCGGTGCCAAAACTCATTTTTGGCGTTATGATGATTTCATGCTTTACCTGTGTTATGGGCGCATGAAAATCTGCACGGATAGACGCAAAATTATGTATGATGATGGGTTGAAAACTGCTTTCCCACTGGGCATTCCAGTTCTCTTCAACGATCACAGAACTTTCAAATGCACAGGGAACAATTTCTAAAACTGCTTTCAGTTCTTCCTCTGTAAAATTTTCCTCTTTGATAAATGCTTTTAAATTATGTTCATTTTCTTCAAATCCTGAAAAACCGATATCCGATAATAAAGCGATCAACTGATCATTCTGATCATCCGTTGTTTTTGAAAACTGTAATTGTATGAAATTATTATTTGTCATTAATTTTTGAATTATTCTCAAAATAAAACCCGGCATAATTGTGTTATTGCCGGGTTCATTATATTTTTAAATTAAAACTTTATGGTTTAGTTTGTGCTTCCGGCTTTGGCATCAGCACTTTTCTGCTAAGCTTGAATTTACCGGTGCGTTGGTCAACTTCCAGTAACTTAACTTTCACCTTATCGCCTTCTTTAAAGATACCATCCATGGTTTCCAGGCGCTTCCAGCTGATCTCACTGATGTGCAATAAACCTTCTTTTTTAGGAAGGAATTCAACAAAGGCACCAAATTCCTTGATACTTTTCACTGTTCCTTCGTAGGTATCTCCAACAACCGGTACTGCAACCAATCCGTTGATCCAGGCAAGTGCCCTGTCGAGACCGGCTTTTTCTTTAGAGAAAATGCTTACTTCACCTGCGTTGTTTACTTCTTCAATATTGATTGTTGCGCCTGTTTCACGCTGTATTTCCTGGATTACCTTACCACCGGGTCCGATCACAGCACCAATATATTCTTTATCAATGATGATCTTAACCATCCGTGGAGCATGTGGTTTCACTTCTGCCCTTGCAGCATCCATGGTTGCATACATAGCATCCAGAATATGCAGGCGCCCTTTACGGGCCTGGGCTAAAGCGCTTCGCATGATATCCATACTCAGGCCATCTACTTTAATATCCATTTGCACTCCACAGATACCGTCTTTTGTTCCGGTAACTTTGAAATCCATATCTCCTAAATGATCTTCATCACCCAAAATATCTGTAAGAACAGCAAACTTGTCATCTTTCTTTATAAGTCCCATTGCAACACCACTCACGTGCTTTTTTAAAGGAACACCAGCATCCATTAATGCAAGAGAACCGGCACAAACGGTAGCCATGGAAGAAGAACCATTGCTTTCCAGGATATCACTTACCACCCTTACGGTATACGGATATTCAGAACCGGGCATCATTTTCTTTAATGAACGCATAGCCAGGTTACCATGTCCAACTTCTCTGCGGCCAACACCCCGCATCATTTTAACTTCACCGGTAGAGAAGGGTGGGAAATTATAATGCAGGAAGAATTTTGTATAATCAGATTTGTGGGCAGTTTCTGCCAATAACTCATCTAAAGGAGTTCCCAAGGTAACTGTTGTAAGTGATTGAGTTTCACCTCTTGTGAATAAAGCAGATCCGTGAGGGGTAGGTAAAATATCAATTTCCATATTCAACTGACGGATATCTTCCGTACCTCTTCCATCCAGTCTTTTACGTTCGTCTAAGATCATATCTCTGACAACATAATATTGCAATTCACCAAAATAATGGCCAATCAGTTTGCTGTCTTCCTCCGCTAATTCTTCGCCCAAATGCTCTTTTACAGCTTTCTTTAATTCATCATATGCATCTGAACGTTCGTGTTTTGCAGATGCAGCAGCTGAGATAGCATACATTTTATCTTTTGCAAAAGCGGTGATCTTTGCATTCAATTCTTCGTTGCGGTAAGGTTTGGTATATTCTCTTTTTGTTTGGCTTCCCACAAGATCTCTCAATTCTTCCTGTGCTTTTACCTGAATTTTAATAGCTTCATGCCCCATTTCAATGGCTTTGATCAGGTCTTCTTCCTGGCACTCATTGCTCTCCCCTTCAACCATCATGATATTCTTACTGGTTGCAGCGATGATGAATTCCATATCAGACTCTGCCAATTGACTTCTTGTTGGATTTACCAGCATCTCTCCTTTAACACGGGCAATTCTTACTTCAGAAATAATTTCCTGGATGGGAATATTTGATACAGCCAAAGCAGCTGATGCAGCCAGGCAAGCCAATGAATCAGGCATCACTTCATCATCAGATGAGATCAAAGAAACC
This sequence comes from Ferruginibacter sp., assembly GCA_037969135.1. Lineage (GTDB taxonomy): Bacteria > Bacteroidota > Bacteroidia > Chitinophagales > Chitinophagaceae > Ferruginibacter. The sequence goes on along the minus strand of JBBKWV010000055.1, from coordinate 2,965 downwards.
AATACCTGTACATCACACAAATAATCTTCGGGGAACAATGGTCTTAATGCCCTGTCTATCAAACGGGAAGTAAGAATTTCATAATCATTTAAACGGGCTTCTCTTTTGAAGAAGGATCCCGGGATACGTCCGGCTGATCCGAATTTTTCCTGGTAATCTACTGATAAAGGAAAAAATGACTGGCCTTCTCTCGGCTCCTTATTGGCAACTACTGTTGCAAGTAAAATACAATTACCCTGTCGAATGGTAACTGCACCGTCGGCCTGGCGGGCCATTTTGCCGGTTTCGATGGTAACCATACGGCCACCACCTATATCAAACGTAACTGTTTTTGGTTGTAATAATGACATGTAAAATGTTTTATGACACAGGTAATCCTGCATCTTTTAAAGTTTATATGTATAACGAATAATTCCCAACGGCATAAAACAGTTGGGAATATTTCAGTTTACATACATTAATATTTTATTTACGGAGACCTAATTTTTCAATTAAAGCCCTGTAACCGGTAAGGTCGTGCTTGCTTAGGTAAGTTAATAAACGTTTACGTTGACCAACCATCATCATCAAACCTCTCTGTGAGGAGAAATCTTTTTTATTCCCTTTAAGGTGGTTAGATATATGGTTGATACGCTCTGTAAGAAGCGCTATCTGGCCTTCAATAGACCCGGTGTTGGAAGCCTTGCCTCCAAAATTTGCGAAAATGTTTGCTTTTTTCTCGATTGTTAAATACGGCATCTCTTTGTTTTTTTAAAACCTTTGTTTTATTTTCATTTATAATGGCTGCAAAAGTAACATAAAAAAATGGATTTCATTCAGATTATGCTATTTTTTATATAAGAATATTGAATATTTATGATTCAGTGAATGGGTTCGTTTAAAAATCCCACTTAAATACCTGCCCATATTGAACTATTCTGCTACAAAACGCTTTTAGAATAAATGAATGGAAATAAGAACGGTAAGGTTTTTAGAAAAAATCCGGCATATCTTTTTGTGCTGTGAGAAATTGCATCCTTACAGCATTTGATTAAGATAATTTAATTTCCGGATTACACATATCAGACATTGTTTGAATTTATAATGCAGAATATTATTTATTTATCAATTATTTAAAAATCACTTTATTTGCTTTCATAATTGCTCAATGCCCAGGATATATTTTACAGTTACCAACGACCTTAGTTATGACCAGCGAATGATACGCATATGTACATCGCTGTCCGGGGCAGGTTATACTATTTCACTTATAGGAAGAACCGCAAAAAGATCTGTTCCGTTGTCGCCGCAGCCTTATTATCAAAAAAGGTTGTATTGCTTTTTTGATAAGGGAAAGCTGTTTTATGCTGAATACAATATCCGGCTGTTTCTTTTTCTGTTATTTAAAAAAGCAGATGCTGTTTGTGCCATAGATCTGGATACCATACTCCCCTGTTATTATATTTCCGTAATTAAAGGAATAAAGAGGATCTACGATGCACATGAATATTTTACTCAGCAAAAGGAAATTCTCAGCAGGCCATTCATTTATAGGGTCTGGCATTCGATTGAAAAGCGATTTACTCCCAAATTTAAAAATGGATATACGGTTAGTGAAAGTATCTGCAATGCATTTAAATCAAAGTACGGTGTCAATTATACATTGATACGGAACATGCCTTTACTTAACGGGTTTGAACGGAATGCTGAAACGGTTCATCCTCAAAAGATCATCTTATACCAGGGAGCAGTAAATGAAGCCAGGGGTTTGGAAACGCTCATTCCTGCAATGAAAAATATTCCGGCAGTATTGCATATCTACGGCGACGGAAACTTTGTGGATCAAACAAACGAACTCATTGTTGCAAACAAAGTGCAGGATAAAGTGTTTATGAAGGGTAAGCTGTTACCAAATGAATTGGAGCAGGTCACAAGGCAGGCTTTTATTGGTTTAAATTTAGTGGAGCCTACTGGATTAAACCAGGTATATTCTTTGGCAAATAAATTTTTTGATTTCATCCATGGTGGAATTCCGCAGGTTACTATGCATTTTCCTGAATATAAAAAGATCAATGATGTATACGATGTGGCTGTTTTAATTGAGGATACAGAAACAGGCAATATTGAAAAAGCCATCAACAGGTTACTTACGGATGAATCGCTGTATGCTTTGCTGAAAGAAAATTGCAAAAAAGCGGCAAAGGAATTGAATTGGCAAATGGAAGAAAAAAAATTACTGACATTTTATAAGAACCTGATTGGATAAACATTTACATATTGTAACACATGATATACCCTGGCCGACAGATTACGGCGGAGTGGTGGATCTTTTTTATAAAATAAAATCGTTGCATGCATTGGGGATACAAATTCACCTGCATTGTTTTTATACCGAAGGAAAGAAGGAACAAACGGAGCTATTGAAGTATTGTTATTCGGTAAATTATTATCCCCGTAAACGCAACCTGCGTGGATTTTCTTTCAACCTGCCTTATATTGTTCAATCAAGAAGCAGCAGGCAATTATTAATAAGATTGCAACTCGATGACCACCCGGTAATACTGGAAGGCATTCACTGTACATATTTATTGAAAAAAGGGTTGCTGACCAACAGGCCCGTTTTCCTCCGGCTTCACAATGTAGAATATAAATATTACCGGCAACTGGCGAAATATGAAAGCAATATTTTAAAGAAAACTTATTTTCTGTTTGAAAGTTTCCTATTGAAAAAATATGAACGGGCCATTGCAAACAAAGCAACCATATGGGCTGTAAGTACAGATGATGCCGCATTGTATCAAAGAGAATTCCATGCTGCAAAAATTCATTTTATCCCCGTTTTTTTACCCTGGGATACAGTGAGTACATTACCCGGGAAAGGATGTTTTTGTTTGTATCATGGAAATCTTGCGATCAGTGAAAATGAAAAAGCGGCAGACTGGTTGTTGAATAATGTTTTTGATACCCTGGAAATCCCGTTGGTAAT
>JBBKWV010000054.1:0-11342 GCA_037969135.1 Ferruginibacter sp. | reverse complement strand
ATAATCAACTACCTGCTTGGGCCTTTGCTCTTTGTAATATTGAGCTGGAGTTTATATAAACAAATTGTTCATCAACCTGATCTGGACATACGCTGGCAACAGATCAAAAACAGCTGGCACCATTTTACTTTCTGGATAGTTTTTATTTTAATGCTGCTGAATTGGGGTATTGAAGCAAGAAAATGGCAAATACTTATTGCAAAACTGGAAAAATTTTCCCTGCTCAAATCATTCAAAGCAGTTCTGGCAGGTTGCAGCATTACGATGCTTACACCAAACCGTATAGGTGAATTTGGCGGAAGGATCATGTATGTGGAAGAACAAAACAGACTAAAAGCTATATCCCTTACTATTTTAGGAAGTATCAGCCAGTTAACCGTAACCATGTTTATGGGTGCTGCAGGTCTTTCAATTCTTAAATTTACAAACCTGGTAAGCCGGGAGTCCTTTAGTACCATTTCGTGGTTATTGAGCAATACTTTGTATGTGTTCAGCCTGGGAATTACTGTTTTATTATTGCTTTTGTATTTCAGGGTTCATTTTATTGTTGCAATTATTTCCAGGATCAGGGGATTAAAGAATTTTACCCGGTATATAATTGTACTGGATGTGTTTAGCGGTAAACAATTGTTAAGAATTTTAAATTTATCTTTTTTCCGGTATATGGTATTTATTTTGCAATACATGCTGCTACTCAGGGTGATGGAAGTGGAAATTGCGTATGCTGTTTCTTTTGTACTGCTGACCGTATTTTATTTATTTATGGCAGTAGCTCCTACAATCGGGTTTACAGAATTACCCGTGAGAGCAACAGCCAGTGTGCTGATATTTGAATTATTTAGCAGTAATATTGTTGGAATACAGGCTGCTGCTTTTGGAATATGGTTGATAAACCTTGTTTTACCTGCCATATTGGGAAGTTTATTGATTTTAGGAATTAAATTAATGAAAGAAAAATGATGAGATTTACAAGAGTCGGGGTTATAATTCTCGCAATTATCAGTATCAGTTTTACTTCGGGTAATAAAGATTTTTGCGGAATCAGAAACAGAGCTTACCAGGAAGGGGAAGTGGTTGTGTTTAAAGTTTTTTACAGCACATTGGGAGCATACATTGGTGCCGGTGAAGCAACTTTTACTACCACACTGGAAAGATTCAATGGCAAACCGGTGTACCATCATATCGGAGAAGGGAAAACCTATTCTTTTTTTGATAATTTTTTTAAAGTTCGCGACAGGTATGAAAGTTATGTAGATACTGCCAGCCTGCTTCCCATTAAATTCGTACGGAATATCGAAGAAGGAACCTATAAGAAATACAACAATGTAACCTTTAACCAGGTAGCCAATACAGCGGCAAGTACCAACGGTGTTTATAAGATCACAGATTGTATGCAGGATGTGATGAGCATGGTTTATTATGCCAGAAATATTGATTTCAACAAGTATAAAGTGGATGATAAAATCCCATTCGACATGTTCATGGACGACGAGATCTTTCATTTATATATCCGGTATATGGGAAAAGAAAAGATCAAAACCCGTTACGGTAAGTTTAATGCAATCAAAATAAGGCCACTGCTGATCAAAGGAACCATATTTGAAGGAGGAGAAAAAATGACTGCATGGATAAGTGATGACCCCAACCACGTAATCCTGCGGGTAGAAAGCCCGATATCAGTAGGAAGTATCAAAGTGGATATGATGTCGTACAAAAATTTAAGATACCCATTAACATCTTTAAAAGGATTGCGGTAATAATGATCATTATGATGTACCCCGCATTTGTTCATTGTGCATCATCGTTGCGTCGCACTCTTGTACGGCATACCGTTATGCAGCAGTAATACATAAATAAACGAATGAAAAATGACCAGAATTCTCAGCAGCGGTTAATTACAATTCACTCAGCAAAAAACTTTCATTCAGCCTGATACCTTTTTCAGTCATTTGTAAGCTGCAGCATTCTATTTTAGGGTCGTGTTCAAAAAACAATACATAATCATTTTGCTGGGCTTCAGTTAAAAAAGATTTTTTCTCATTCAGTGTTGTAAGTGGAAACATATCATAAGCCATAACATACGGTAAGGGTATATGGGCTGCAGAAGGTAACAGATCGGCCATATAAAGGATCGTTCTGCCTTTGTACTTTATCTGTGGAAGCATCATAGCATCGGTATGCCCAAACACCTGCCTCACTTCAATAAAATCGGGGAATTCATTGGCAGCAGATTCAATGAATTTAAGTTGCCCGCTTTGCAGAATGGGTAATATGTTCTCTTTTAAAAAAGATGCTTTTTCACGGTCATTGGGTTCTGTTGCCCATTTCCAGTGGCGTTCATTACTCCAGTAATTTGCATTCTTAAATGCAGGAACAAGCAATTCTCCGGCTCTTACAATACTTCCTCCACAATGATCAAAATGCAGATGCGTAAGAAAAACATCCGTAATATCATCTTTTGTAAATCCATGCTTTGCCAATGATTTATCCAAGTTGTCTTCACCATGAAGAAAATAATGTCCAAAGAATTTTGCATCCTGCTTATCTCCAATCCCGTTGTCTACCAGGATAAGGCGGTTGCCATCTTCAATCAATAAACAACGCAGTGCCCAGTTGCACATATTATTTTCATCTGCCGGATTCAATTTGTTCCAGATGCTTTTTGGCACCACACCAAACATGGCACCGCCATCTAATTTAAAATAACCGGTATTGATAGTATATAAATTCATTTATTAAATATTTATGATGACATACTTTTATGTGTTTTTTATAAACAGATGTTTGTCCTGCTTTTGAAAAGTAAGTAAAAGAAAAACCAAACCCAAAACAAAAAATATAACCAATGCCAAAATAGAATTACGCATATTTCCGGTAAATCCTTCAATAAATCCAAAACTAAAGAGCCCAATGACGATCGCAATTTTTTCAGTGATATCATAAAAACTGAAAAAAGAAGCCGTGTCTTTTGTCTCAGGCATTAATTTACTGTATGTTGACCGGCTGAGTGATTGTATTCCCCCCATAACCAACCCTACCAGAGAAGCGATGATATAAAAGTCCATTTCAGTATGAATAAAATAACCGGCAATACAAACCCCTATCCAAAGCAAAACAGTAAATATCAGGATCTTTATATTGCCATAACGTTCAGAAAGTCTGCTCATACCCGTAGCACCTACAATGGCCACTAACTGAATGATCACAGCGGTAATGATCAGTTTTGTGTTTTCCAGTTTCAATTCCTTTATACCAAAATCAATAGCAACCAGCATAACAGTTTGTACACCCATGCTGTAAAAAAAGAATGCAGAAAGAAAACGTTTTAAAACCGGAAGATGTATCAATTGATACCATACCTTTTTTAATTCAAGAAAACCATGGTATAGCACATGTGTTTTTGACTGTCTTTCAACCTTGGGCCGTATGGGCAATACCCTGAAAGTGATCTGGGCAAAGCTTATCCACCAGAGTCCTACCAACAGGAAAGTGATCTTTAACGGCAGTTCACCTTCAGGCATCATGAGTACCAGGGCAAAACCGATCATTTGCATGATCACACTCCCGATATACCCCATCGTAAATCCTTTGGCACTTATCCGGTCCATATCTTTTTTCGCAGAAATATCGGGCAGGTATGAATTGTAAAAAACCTGACTGCCGTAAAAACCGATCCCCGCAAACATAAAACTCAATAACCCAAGTGTAACATGATTCTCATCAAAAAAGAACATCAGTGAACAACTCAGTGCGCCTAAATAACAAAAGAAGCGCATGAAATTTTTCTTGTTGCCTTTATAATCGGCGATGGAAGAAAGTACCGGAGATAATATGGCTACAATCAAAAATCCAAAAGAGAGTACATAATCTTTCAATTCGGTATTTACATAAACCCTTCCCATGAACGGGATACCGTTTTTGAATTGTTCATTTTGTATACCGGTAACAGCAGCGTAATATGCGGGGAAAAATGTAGTAGTGATAACCAGGTTGTAAACAGAATTGGCCCAGTCATACATGGCCCATCCGTTCACAATTTTTTTAGAAGCAGTTTGCATCCTGATAATTAAGAATGAAAAAATAACATTTATTAATTAAATGCAACAGATAAATAAAAGTGCCTAATTAATAATTCCCTTCCAGATAAGGATTAATAACAACAAGCCAACAATGATCCTGTAAATGCCCCAGATCCTGAAACCATGTTTTTTCAGGGATCCTATAAAAAACTTGATTGCCAGCATAGCAACGATGAATGCCACCAGGTTTCCAATGGCAAGATGTTTTATCTCTTCTGCAGTAAATCCTCCTGTTTCTTTATAGTGTTTATACATCTTATAACCGGTAGCAGCGAGCATGGTTGGTACAGCAAGGAAAAAAGAAAATTCTGCCGCTGCACTGCGGGTAAGTTTTTGTTGCATGCCTCCGATGATCGATGCCGCACTGCGGCTTACACCGGGCACCATTGCGAGGCATTGCCAGATTCCAATAATAAAAGAGTTTAAAAAACTGGTATCTTTTTCTGTATGAATTTTTGGATTCTTAAATGCTTTGTCAATAAAAACCAAAACAATTCCACCCAATAAAAGGGAAATAGCAACGGTCAGACTGCTTTCGAGCAATGCATCAATTTTTTTTGAAAAAAGCAAACCCAGTATTACAGCAGGAATAACACCCACGATCAGTTTAAAATAAAACTGCCAATTCTTCAAATCAAAAAATTTTTTCCAATATAAAACAACTACCGCAAGAATGGCCCCCAGTTGAATGGCTACGGTAAACATTTTTGTAAACTCATTGTCGGGAACATTCAACAGTTTTTCTGTGATGATCATATGGCCGGTAGAAGAAATGGGGATGAATTCTGTGATCCCTTCAACGATACTGATAATGATGCTCTGAACGGTGGTCATGTTGGTTTATTGGGTTGATAAGGCAAAATAAAAAACGCTGTAATTTACAGCGCAATTTAAAAATTATATTATGATTTGTTGCCCGTTTGTTTTTCAGGAACTAACCGGAAAACTTACTTCGGTTTTTTCATTATAGCAATGATCTCAACAATAAAGCCCGCAATAATAAGTATCGGAGCAACTGTTATCCTTGTTGTGCTGTATATTTCTTTTGTATTAAAAACGGCAGGGTCGGTGCTTTTACCTCCACTCATTAAGAAAAATCCCAATGCCAGCAATGCGAGACCGCCAAGCATCCAAATGTAATTTTCTTTACCAAAAAGTTGGTTTTTTTGTGCTTGTTGACTTATTTCTTTTGCCATATTTCTTTATTTAATGTTGCAATATAATGCAAATAATAAATTGAGTTGTTAATACAGATCATCCAGTTTCATGCGCAGGTATTTAATAACAGACCTGTGTGTACTAACCAGTGTAATGGTAACACCCAAAGCAATGATGATGGCAAACAGGGTCAATAAACCCTTCGTATCATGCAATAATTTAAAATGGGGAATCAGGTTTTCAATCAATAAAACACTGCCCCATACGGCAGCAATGGCAATCAACGATGCAATAAGGCCGTTGATTACAGCCCTTTGATTGATAGGTTTTGCTATAAACCATCGTGTAGCGCCTACCATTTGCATTGTTTTTATTAAAAACCGGTTGCTGTACATGGCAAGTCTGATGGTATTGTCAATAGAAAATACAACCAAAATGGTGAGTAAAGCGGCAGAAAATATGAAAATGATCGCAGCAGTTTTTACATAACTGCTTACTTTGGCAACTGTTTCGGTGGGAAATTGAAATTCAGAAATCACCCCCGGATATGCTTCCATTAAATTAGATGCTAACTGGTTCAGACTGTCACGTTCAACATAACTGGCTTTTACATAAAAATCGATACTCTCCGGCAAAGGGTTATTGCTTAAGAATTGTTTCCAGGTAGTATCATTCTCCGCATTCCATTTCTGAATTGCCATTTCTTTGGTTACATGTTCAACCCTGTTTGCATAAGGGATTGCGGAAATATAGTTTTTAAGGCTGTCAATTTGTTTTTTTGATGCATCCCTGTTAAGCCAGGTATGAACCTGGATGTTTTCTTTAAAATAATCACCCGTTTTTCGCAGGTTTAAAAAGAACCAACCTACAATGCCAAATAGAAATAATACCAATGCCACTCCAATGATGGCACCGGTATAATTTGGTTTGCCTTTTTTGCTGGATGCTTTTCCGAATTGAGCCATAATACTTATCTTATAACAGGATGAATGAATTTGATTTCTCAAAGTGGACAAAAATAAAGGTTTTTAAGTGGTTTGTTTTACTTTTGCCCCCTGCAAAAACGATTGCCCGCCAAATTTATTTTTAATGAAGGAAAGCAAGTGCTTATAATTTTGTTAAAAACTGTTGAGTAGAATGAAAAAGTATAAGCAGGCAATCCCCAATCAAATAGTTTGGAGCCAAAACAGTTGAAAACAGTATTTTAGCAGGGTGCTGAAAAATCTAAAACTACAATAGCAAATAGCAATGGAATACGAGTTTAGAAAAATTGAAACATCCTGGCAGGAAAAGTGGAATGCAGGTAAGATATATAAAGTATCAAATGATTCCACCAAACCAAAATATTATGTACTGGATATGTTCCCTTACCCAAGTGGTGCCGGATTACATGTGGGACATCCGTTGGGTTATATAGCAAGCGATATTTTCAGTCGGTATAAAAGACTAAAAGGGTTCAATGTATTACACCCGATGGGATTCGACAGTTTTGGACTCCCTGCCGAACAATATGCTTTGGAAACCGGACAGCATCCTGCAGAAACAACCAAGAAAAATATTGCCACTTTTAAATCACAGTTGGATAAGATCGGTTTTTGTTACGACTGGGACAGAGAAATCAGGACAAGCGATGCCGGTTATTATAAATGGACACAATCGATCTTTTTAAAATTATTCAACAGTTATTTCTGCAATACAGAAAAAAAGGCTTTGCCTGTTGAAGCGTTGATCCATAAATATGCAACAAAGGGAGCATTGCCTAAAACAGGGGAACCTATTGCCGGAACACATTTTACAGCAGAACAATGGAATGCATTTTCAAAAAAAGAACAGGAAGATATATTGATGAAAAGGAGGCTTGCTTTTTCAGCTTATGGAGAAGTGAATTGGTGCGAAGCCCTTGGAACAGTTTTAGCAAATGATGAAGTGGTAAATGGATTAAGCGAAAGGGGAGGCCATCCCGTGGAAAAAAAGAAAATGCGTCAATGGTATTTGCGGATAACAGCTTATGCCGACAGATTGCTGGAAGGACTGGAAACGCTTGATTTCAGTGATTCCATGAAAGAGATGCAAAAAAACTGGATCGGAAAGTCTGAGGGAGCAGAGATGGAATTTAATATTCAAAATACAAAGGCTGTTGTAAAAGTGTATACCACCAGGCCGGATACTATTTTCGGCGTTGATTTTTTAGTGCTTGCTCCCGAGCATGATCTGGTAAAAGAGATTGTATCTGCAGAACAGAAACAACCCATTGACGCATACCTTACTTATGTAAAAAGCCGCAGCGACCGGGAACGCATGGCCGAAGTAAAACAGATCACCGGTTGTTTTACCGGCGCCTATGCTTTAAATCCCTTCGATGGAAAACTGATCCCCATCTGGATCGCTGAATATGTACTGGCAGGATATGGCACCGGCGCAATCATGGCAGTACCCTGTGGTGACCAGCGTGATTTCTCTTTTGCCAAACATTTTAATATTCCCATTACAAATATCATCGGCAATCATTTTAATAGAGAGGAAGCCAATCCCACTAAAGATGCAATACTGGAGAACTCCGGTTTCTTAAACGGAATATTGATGAAAGATGCCATAGGTATCGCAGTGAATAAAATAGAAGAGCATGGGATAGGAAAACGAAAAGTGAACTACCGGATGCGTGATGCCGGGTTTAGCCGCCAGCGTTATTGGGGTGAACCTTTTCCGGTTATATGGAAGGATGATATTGCGATTCCACTGGAGGAAAAAGACCTGCCACTCGAATTGCCCTTTGTAGAAAAATATGGCCCCGGGCCGGATGGAGAAGGGCCGCTGGCGAATTTGAAGGATTGGGTTTCTGCTGCAGGAGGAAGAAGAGAAACAAGTACCATGCCTGGCTATGCAGGCAGCAGCTGGTATTTTCTCCGATACATGGATCCGGAAAATACAGAAACATTTTGCAGCAGAAAAGCAAGTGATTATTGGGGACAGGTAGACCTGTACATTGGTGGTACTGAACACGCCGTCGGGCATTTATTGTACAGCCGCATGTGGACAAAAGTATTGTTCGATCTTGGATTGATCGGTTTTGATGAGCCATTTAAGAAATTGGTAAACCAGGGAATGATTCAGGGCAGCAGCCGGTTCGTTCATAGAATAGCCGGTGAAAATACTTTTGTATCGAATGGGTTGAAAGCAGGTTATGAAACCAACGACCTTCACGTGGATGTAAATATGGTGGATGGAGTTGAATTAAATATTACTGCTTTCAAAAAATGGAAACCCGAATTTGCAGATGCAACATTTATTTTAGAAGAAGGAAAATATATCTGTGGAGCAGAAACGGAGAAAATGTCCAAATCAAAATACAACACGGTTAATCCCGATGACCTGGTCATGAAATTTGGTGCCGATACTTTCCGCATGTATGAAATGTTTTTGGGGCCCGTAGAGCAAAGCAAACCCTGGGATACAAAAGGTATCGAAGGAGTGCACCGGTTTTTAAGAAAACTATGGCGCTTATTCAATGATGAAATAAAGGGGAATATCTGGACAGAAGAAAAAGCTACCGAAGCAGAATTGAAAATATTGCACCGTACGATCAAAAAAATTGAAGAAGATACCGAGCGGTTCAGTTTCAATACAGCCGTGAGTACATTCATGATCTGTGTGAATGAATTGACAGATTTGAAATGCCATAAAAAAGAGCTGCTGGAGAAACTGTTGATCCTGCTTACACCTTATGCACCACATATCTCAGCTGAATTATGGGATCAATTGGGAAATAAAGACTCTGTTCTGGATGCCGCTTTTCCTGTTTTTGATGGAAAATACCTGGTAGAAAGTACAAAAGATTATCCTGTTTCCATAAACGGAAAACTACGAACCAATATCGTTATTGCACTCGATGCCAGTCAGGAAGAAGTGGAGAAATTATTGCTTGCAAATGAAGTGGTTCAAAAATGGCTGGAAGGAAAGGCGCCAAAGAAAATAATTTTTGTAAAAGGAAAAATGCTGAACGTGGTTATTTAAAATAATCTTCGGATTAATTTATTCTGCAAATAGGTATATTTTCAAAACGGAGTTTTCAACATGAATCAAACAGATATCAATACATTACTGAAAAAAAATGCCGCACAATTTCACCGGGTGATCCGGTTCACTGAATCAACAGATAAAATTGCTTTATTAAACCTTTCCAAATCAAATGAAAGCCTGAATGAATCTGTTTACAGCGATACAGCAACTTTTTCAAAATATATCAACCAGCTCATCGCCGATGCAAAAGCAACTTACCTGATCGGTGGATACATGGAGCAACGGGAAATGTACCGGCGGAGTAAACTTTTCGATAAAGATCTTAAAGTAGAATCAACCATTCAGGAGGAGCCAAGATGCCTGCACCTCGGTATCGACATTTGGGCAGCTGCCGGCACTGAAATATTTGCTCCCTTCAACGGGATTGTCCACAGCTATGCATTCAACAATAATTTTGGTGACTATGGCGCAACCATCATTTTACAACATGAAATTGACTCCTGTATCTTTCATACACTTTACGGGCATTTATCCCTGAGAGATATTGAAAACATTCAAAAAGGGCAGCGGATCTCAAAAGGAGAAAATTTTGCCCATTTCGGTCCGCCGGAAGAAAATGGATTTTGGCCTCCGCATCTGCATTTTCAGATTATTTCAACTTTGGGAAATTATGACGGAGATTACCCGGGCGTTTGTAAATTAAGTGAATCAGCCATTTATATACAAAACTGCCCCGATGCAGATCTTATCCTGCAATTGAACAGGTTTATAAAGTAGCCTTTTATACAATATGATTATTTCTTAAACCGTTTTTATTAAAAATGGTATCAAATCCTTTGTCGAAAGGGTTAATTTGATATAGTTATTCAACAATATGGATAAAAATTTGTTCTGATATTCGAAATATGGCGTTATAAAATCATAGTTTTACACGATATACAATTTATGAACGGAATCGAAATTAAAGCTGGCCCGCTTTTACAACATATTGACAGTCCTGCTGATTTGAAAAAACTCAGCAAAGATCAGATGCTTCAGGTTACCGAAGAACTGCGGCAATATATCATTGATGTAGTAAGTGTTTATGGCGGACATTTTGGAGCAAGTCTGGGTGTGGTGGAGCTTTCCGTTGCATTGCATTTTGTATTTAATACTCCCTACGATCAATTGGTCTGGGATGTAGGCCATCAGGCATACGGGCATAAAATTCTGACTGGCCGCAGAGATGTTTTTCCTTCCAACAGGAAATACAATGGGCTGAGTGGTTTTCCAAAAAGAAGCGAAAGTGAGTACGATACTTTTGGTGTTGGCCATTCATCAACTTCTATTTCGGCTGCATTGGGAATGGCAATGGCTTCACATTATAAGGGAGAAACAGACAGGCAGCATGTTGCAATTATCGGAGATGGTGCCATGACAGCGGGTCTTGCTTTTGAAGCAATGAATCATGCGGGAATTGAAAAAAGCAACGTGCTCATTATCCTCAATGATAATTGTATGAGTATTGATCCGAATGTGGGAGCACTCAAAGAATATTTAACGGATATAACCACTTCACATACTTACAATGACCTTCGCGACAATGTATGGAAGGCCATGGGAAAATTACCCGTGGGTAAAAAATTCAGCCGCGATATGGCCAGCAAGCTGGAAGCCAGTATCAAAGGATTGGTGAGTAAAAGCAGTAACCTGTTTGAAGCTTTGAACCTGCGCTATTTTGGCCCGATCGATGGTCATAATATAACCAAGCTTCTTGATACGCTCAGTGATCTGAAAGACATCCCGGGACCAAAACTGTTGCACATTAAAACGGTAAAGGGTAAAGGATATGATCTGGCTGAAAAAGACCAGACCAAGTGGCATGCACCCGGTTTATTTGATAAAGTTACCGGTGAGATCCAGAAAAAAGTATTTGACCTGCCGCAGCCAATGAAATACCAGGATGTTTTTGGTTTTAGCATTATTGAATTGGCGGAAAAAAATAAAAAGATATTCGGTATCACTCCGGCAATGCCTTCCGGCTCCTCCTTAAAATATATGATGGAACAAATGCCTGACAGAGCATTTGATGTAGGTATTGCAGAACAA
>JBBKWV010000053.1:0-7082 GCA_037969135.1 Ferruginibacter sp. | reverse complement strand
GTATTGTAAAAGTGCAAATGCCTGAAATTAAATCAGCTTCATTTATAACAGTATATCCAAACCCTGTAACAGGAAATAAGATATCCATTCAGATGAACAACATTAAAGCGGGCAATTATGCATTGCAGTTATACAATGCATCTGGTCAGTTGGTAGCCATGAAAATGATCAGTTATACCGGTAGTGTTTCTGCTGAAAGTTTTGAGATAAATGAAAAATTTGCAGCAGGAAAATATGAATTGAAAGTAACAGGTAGCGGGTTAAAAATAAATACAACAGTTATTAAAAGTTATTAAAAACCTGGATTTATTCCAGGTATGTAATATTAAAAATTAAATATTTACTAAATCCTATATAAATGTAAATACATATTTCTCAATTGAAGTATCATTAAAATAGACTGGCTGCAAATGTAATTGCAGTATTAATTGCTATTATATGTGAGGAGAAGTCCCATCATAATCACAGCATTAATATCCTTTGATTTAGTAAGCAAATAATAAAATAATTTTCCCGGAAAAGAGATTAAAATTACCGTGTAGAAATTTCGCTACATAAGAATCAACCAATTCTCAGTGTTTGAATAATTGGTATGTCTAATCTGCTAAAAATCAAATTGTAACCTACAGAATAACCACTGTTTTGTAATCTGTTTTCCTTATTTAATAGTTAAGTAAAATTTATTAAAATAATAATCATACTATAATGTCGTTTCAAGGCTAAGCAATTGAATTAATCCATCAATTGTTTTATTTATCAAATCCGAACAAAAAAAATCTACCTATGAAAAAGTTTTTACAACTTTATTTATTACTATTTGCCATACTGTTATTTACGCATAACAGTTTTTCACAAACAAGCTGGACGGGATTATCGAGTACCAATTGGAGTACATCTTCAAACTGGACAGCCGGAGTTCCAAATTCAACAACAGATGCTATTATTGGGGATGTCAATTTTACTGGTCCAAACCAACCAACAGTAAATACCAATTCTTCCTGTAAATCTGTAACAATCGGAGGTGCGGTAGCAACAACTTTAACATTAAAGAAAAACCTGGTTGTTAGTGGAAACTTTATCATCAATGTAAATGGAACTGTTTCTCATCCGGGTACTACTACAACTGTAAAAGGAAACTGGACAAATAACGGGACTTATTCTACAACCAGTACTACATCAAAAATTATTTTTGGTGGGATATCACAATTAATAAATGGATCTGCACTGACAACCTTTCGCAGAGTGAAAATAAATACCGGATCGTTGGTAACTTTGGGAGCAAATTGTACGGCGAGCGGTTCAGGTAGCTATATCTTCGTCTATGGTACATTAAATCCGGGAGAATCACCAACCTATACTTTAACTTCAACGGTTCTTTTCAGAATATATAATAATGGTAAAGTAAAAGTGAACGCTGCAACATTTGCAGCTAATTATGTTTTATCCGGTACAGTAACTCTTTACGCAGGATCAAACGTAGAATACTCATCAACAACGGTAAACCAGACGGTTAGTTCTGCTTACACTTATTCAACCCTGATCATAAGTGGAACAGGTGTGAAGTCTTTATCAGCGAATCTGCCTTCACTTAATTCTTCTTCCTCCCTGTATGGTAATATCATAGTTCAAAGTGCTACTTTTAATCTGAATACTTATACTGCAAACAGGGGAACCAGTATAACAGGGGGTGAATTGCGTTTGGAAAATGGCGCTTTTTTAAATGTAGGAGGCACTACAAATTTCCCTTTAAACTTTAATATCAGAACACTGGCTCTTGCAAGTACTGTAGTTTATGATGGGGGAGCCCAAACGATTTCTAATCAATCCTATGGTAATTTAATTTTTAAAAGTAATTCAGGCGCAGCAACAAAAACGATGCCCGGCACTGCTTTTACCATTGAAGGTGATTTTACCAGTACCATTGGTTCAGGAACTTCTGTTTCATTTACATCCGCTTCAAATATTACTTTCAATGGAGAAGTAAATATCGGTAGTTCTACAACATTCAATGGTAGTAGTAATTCGCATACTGTTCGGGATAATTGGATAAATAACGGAACCTTTACCGGAAGCACAAGCACCGTTTCTTTTGATGACCCTTCAATAAATATCAGTGGATCTGGCGTACAAAATTTTAATAATATTAATATTCTTAAATCCGGAATAACTGCTTCAGGAAGTATTAATGTTTCCGGAAATTTAGCAACAAGTGGTTCAGGAACTTTTGTTCATAATGCAGGTGGTTTGATTACCATGACCGGATCTTCAAAAACCATTACCGGAACAGATATTAATTTCTTTAACCTGACTGTCAGCGGATCTGTTACTTCTGCTACTGTTTTTACAGTGAATAGTGATTTGACAGTGTCAGGAACATTGACTGGTGCCGGGGGAACGATCATTATGCCCGGTACATCCAAAACGATCAGTGGCGCAGGTACCATTGCCTTTGGCACTTTACAGATAACAGGAACAACAAGTAC
The DNA here is from genome assembly GCA_037969135.1 of Ferruginibacter sp. GTDB lineage: Bacteria > Bacteroidota > Bacteroidia > Chitinophagales > Chitinophagaceae > Ferruginibacter. Next base: position 4,599 of record JBBKWV010000053.1, on the reverse strand, counting down.
GGCATCCAGCTTTTCTGTTTCCACATTATTGGATATCGGGGGTACGTTCTCCGCAACTGCAGGTACAGCCACTTTTACAGGAACTTCCATGATTTCCGGTTTGGCAAATTTGTACAATATTACCATCAACGGTACTTCACTGCACTTGTCTTCTTCTGCTACACTTGCAATTGCAAATGTTTTTACAATTACGGCCGGTATCCTGGATGTAACTTCCAGTTTACCGAATACGGTTAATTATAATGGAACCGTTGCCCAATCAGTAAGAAATATTTCTTACAATAACCTTACTTTATCAAACGGAAATACAAAAACAGCTTCCGGAAATGTAACAGTTAATGGGAATTTCATCATTTCCTCCTCAACAACTTTTGCTGCTTCAACTTTTACACATACCATATTGCGTAACTGGATCAATAACGGAACTTTTACAGCATCAACCAGTACGGTTCAGTTTACCGGTTCAAACAATGCAACACTTACAGGAACAACTACATTCAATATCCTGACAATAAATAAAACGGCTTCATCCAATTCGGTTTCATTTATGAATAATATGACGGCTGCCACTGTGAATATGACCACAGGTAAAATGTTAACAGGAACAAATAAAATAACGATTACGGTTACCAGAACAGGAAATGGAATTATTCTTGGTACCATCACAAGAACCCATGTATTTAGTACTGGGGTTCCCTATGCTTTTGAAGGTCCGGATAATACCATCAATTTTTCAACTGCAGCCAGCGTTACTTCTATTACATTAACGGTAACAATCGGAGGATTACCTGATTTTCCGGATGACGCGGCCATTAACAGGGAATACAATATTGCAGTTACAGCTGCTAGTTATACAGCAACACTTCGATTACATTATGAAGATGCAGAATTAAATGGTAATAATGAATCGAATCTGGTTTTGTGGAATAATCCCGGCGCATGGATTTCTGTTGGCAAAACTTCTAACAATACCACATCAAATTATGTTGAGATGACCGGGTTAGTGAATATCAACTATCGCTGGACCTGCCAGGAAGTACCTGGGGTTGTTAGCTGGAACGGATCAGTAAATAATAATTGGAGTACAGCTGCCAACTGGACTGTTGTTTCGGGTGGAGGTTCTACGCCACCTGCGGCAACCGATATTGTACAAATTGGTACTGCAGCTTTTACCAATCAACCTTCCATTTCTTCTGCTGTAAATATTAAAGGAATCAGCTTCGGCAGTGTACTGGCGGCTACGCTTACACTGGAATCTGGCGGTTCATTAACTACCAATGGTAATATTGGCGGAAGCTGGACGGCAGACGCAATTCATACCATTAATGCGGGAAATCAAAACATGACAGTAAATGGTAATTTGAGTTTAAGCAATGGCGTTAGTAACCGTTCAGTAAATCTGAATCTGGGAACAGGAACCGTTGTCATACTTGGTTCGTTAATTCAGAAAGGAGATGCTGCGGTTAACTTCTCAGGAGCCGGTACAATTAATATCGGCCAAGATTTTTCTTATACAGCCGGCGCATTCACAGCAGGTACCGGAACAATTTCATACAATGGTTCAGTACAACAAGCAGTTGCCGCAGTACCATATAATAACTTAACCGTTAATAAATCCGCAGGAGTCGCATCATTGACTTCAGGTATTGATATTGCAGGAAACCTATTGATTTCTTCGGGTGTACTGAATGTAAATTCAGCCAATGTTAATGTTACAGGAAATGTAACGATCAACTCTGGAACTACATTTGATTGCGATGGAGTTAACATGAATGTAGGAGGAAACTGGACCAACAGCGGAACATATGTTTACACTTCTGGTACAGTTGAATTTAATGGTACTGGCACACAAAATATTTCTTCTGGAACCTTTAATAATTTAACTATAAATAAATCATCCGGTACAGCGATTTTAACGAGTAATAGTACATTATTGGGGAATTTAAATATTCAATCCGGAACCTTAAATGCTGGTACATATACAGTCAACAGGCAATCTACAGGAGGTGTATTCTCCCTGTCATCCGGTACTGCATTACAACTGGCAGGAGCCAATAATTTCCCATCAAATTATTCCTTAAATAATTTACATGCAAACAGTAACGTTGTTTATAATGGAACCGTTGCTCAAACTGTGAAAGCAGTAACTTATGGCAATCTTACTTTAAGTAATGGAAGCACAAATGCAAAAACACAAATTGCAAATACTACAATTGCCGGGGATCTTTTGATCAATAGCGGAGCTACATTCCATTCAGGTGGATATTCAACTTTATTATCCGGTAACTGGACAAACAGTGGTTCTTTTACTGCTTCTACCGGAACAGTTATATTAGCTGGAGCTTCAAAAACCGTAACCGGAAATACCAGTTTTTATCTGTTAACAGTTAATGGTTCTTATGCAGTTGCAGGGAGTGATATTAATTATAACAGCTCTCTGTTCATTTCTTCAGGAGCTTCTTATTCAGCAGGTTCTGGTATTGCAAATGTAAATGGAAATCTTACCAATAGCGGGTCATTAACAAGTACCGGGACTACCAATTTTACGGGCACTTCTGTACAAACAATCCGTTTGTTGAATGCGTTGTTATCTTCATCAACCGGTGTTGTGAATTTTAATGGTAATGTTTCACCCATCATGAATTCAACTTCAACTCCACAATTCGCAACCATAAATATAAACAATACAGTTGGTATCAATCCCAGTGTAAACTGGACGGTTTTTGTTGCGATGAATGTAAATGCAGGAGCAAAATTTAATGGCGGAATTTCTACCCATACCAATTATGGGTCGTTTACCAATGCGGGCACAGTTACCAGTACGGGAACTTTGAATTTCCTCCCTTCAACTGCAAAAACGATTGCGTTGGGTAGTTCCGGTTTTACAAGTGAGGGGGTGGTGAACTTTGGTGGAACCGGACAGATGACGATTACAGGAACTCCGGGTGCACTTAATTCCGTTATCATTTCTAATTCAAATAGTGCAGGAGTAACAGCACCTTCAAATCTTACCATAGATTCTAATTTTGTAATTACAGCCAATGCAACATTCAATGCAGGTTCTTTTACTTATACAGTTGGTGGTAATATTGAAAGTGATGGTGTTTTGAATGGGGGTACTTCAACTTTTATTGTAACTGGAACGGATGTGGAACTAAGTGCAAGTACAGAAACCGTGTTTAACAATTTTACCATTACCAATACCTGCCTGATTACACCCCAAACTGACTTTAGGGTTAATTCGAATTTTACCAATAATGGTACTTATGACGGATCCATTGGAGAACTGATTATGTCAGGGGCAACTGCCGGCTCCATTGGCGGTACAACAAATCCTTCATCAATTGCTCAATTAACCATCGAAAAAACAGGAGGAGCAATGGTTACTCAAAATGTACCCGTTTCTGACGTATTGTTCCTGAATATTTACAGTGGTATTTATTTTACTTCAACCTATGCGATCACACAGGATGCAGGCGGTGCTGTTTTGATAATAAATTCAGGTGCAACACTCAGATTGGGGGGGACAAACGCTTTACCTGGTTTCAGTGCTTTTAGTTTGGATGAAACCAGCAATGTTGATTATGCAGGTGTTTCCACTACACAGCTTATTGGTAATGCTGCCAATTACGGAAATTTAATTGTTTCTGGTACAGGTAGCAAAAATGCATATGCAGCTTTAATCGTAATGGGAAATTTAACAATCAGTAACGGGACATTCAATACTAGCACATTTACCATTAACCACAGTATAGCCGGGGATTTTATCATGACCGGCGGAACCATTACAGGAACTGCATCTACTTATTTATTGAATGGAATAAATAATCAGACGTTGACTTTATTAAGTTCGCTTTTTAAACTAACAATTAGCAAAGCAAGCGGTCTGGTAAATCTGGGTTCAAATATTACGGTCACCAATACACTGGCTTTTACTTCAGGGAAGATACAGACAGGAAATTATACAACCATCATTCCTTCAGGTAGTACAGTTACAGGCGCTGCACAGGGTACAGGATGGGTTATTGGCAACCTGCAGAAAAATATTGCAACGGGTACTTCGGTATCACGCAGTTTTGAAGTGGGAGGTAGCGCCTATTATTCTCCTGCTACTGTTTTATTCGCCAGTGTAGGTACCGCAGGTAACCTGATCGGAAAATCTACGGATAGTGATCATGCAGAAATAAATTATTCAGGTCTTGATTCAGCAAAAAGCGTAAACCGCAACTGGTCCTTTACCAATTCAGGAACTGTATTTACAACAGTAACTATAACGTATAACTGGAATGCCGCTGATAAAGATGCAGCTGCCAATACCGATAATTTTTTGGTTGGAAGGTATAGTGCCGGAAACTGGACTTTGCCAACAACAGTATCTCCATTATCTACTTCTATACAATCAACAGGGTTAACCGGATTTGGTGATTTTGCCATCGGAGAAAGATTAACAATCTACCGCTGGAGCGGAGAAGCTTTAACAGCAGATTGGGGCACAGCCAAAAACTGGACCGGAGGTATTCCCACATCTACTTACAATACACTAATACCAAATGGAATTCCCGGTGGCCGCGTTTATCCGGTATTGAGTTCAGGCACAGG
>JBBKWV010000052.1:0-7250 GCA_037969135.1 Ferruginibacter sp. | reverse complement strand
CCACATGAAAATAATCAGCATGTTTGGGATTAAAAACGGCATCAACCCTGGTTCTTCTGCCAGAATTTTTATCAACAACAAGACTGGAGCTTTGCCACATATAATGGTTACTCAATGCGAAAACGGCATCGGTTACATGCTTTGCTTCAAAATTCCATGAAATATTTTTGTCCCCTTTTGTGATGGGGCCACTCGTATAATCTGTACTGTCGATGATCGTTATATAATCATCACCGGTTTCAGCCCGTTCAATTCTTTGCTGGTATTTCTCTTTGAATATTTCCCTGCTGTTCTTCAGGTCACCAGTAGCCCAAACAATATAATCAGCGGGGGCCTTAATGGAAAAATTAAAATCGCAGAAGTCATTGTAAAACTCCTGTGTTCCCAGGTATGGGTTCCGGTTCCAACCATCTATATCATCGTATACAGCTATTCTTGGGAAAAAATAAGCTATAAAATAAGCTCCTTCTTCCACCTCACCCGTTCGTATATGAGATTTTTTATTAAGCGTGTAAGCATAACTGATATTAAATTTCAATGCTTTGCCCGGCAACAATGCTTTGACACGAACACTCATATTGGTTGCATCAATCCGGATCTTATTTTCGGCGATCAATTCATCATTCACAGACAGTTTTTCTATTTTAACTCCATCTGTCAGATCTTCTTCACTGATATTCATTAACCGGGGTACCCCTTTTTTGTAAATGTTCGGATAAAGCTTAAAAACAATCTCCTTCAATGTATCCGGACTGTTATTGGTATAATTAATTATTACTTCTCCTTTTATTAATCTGTTAACGGGATTAAAATCTACGTTGATATTATAAACAGCCCCATTCTGCCAGTAATTTATACCTGGTTTTCCGTCGGCACTCCTGGTGCCTTTATCAAATGCTTTTTGAATATTTACAGGAACCGGTAATTTGGTTTGTGCATACAAAGTATTTAGGAAAAGGAAACTGATAATAAAAAAGATACTGCTTTTCATTCGCTGTTTTTATTTTAAAGTTAGTATAAAATAACAGGCTCCCTGAAACTAAATATTGATATCATTTCGATGGAAGAATGCTCCTGAATGTAAAGTAGACACAAAGAAAAATGCCCGCAAAAGCGGGCACTCAAATCTTTAAATTATACATCATGGAGAAATATGAAATGATACTCTTGATCTCCTATTCTTATCATTCTTATTTACCAACCCAATATCCATGCAAATATCAATGGAACGACAATGGTTGCATCACTTTCCACAATGAACTTTGGAGTGTTAATATCCAGTTTACCCCAGGTGATCTTTTCATTTGGTACGGCTCCGGAATAAGAACCATAAGAGGTTGTAGAATCAGAAACCTGGCAAAAATAACTCCAGAAAGGAACATCATGCCATTCCAGATCCTGGTACATCATGGGCACAACACAAATGGGGAAATCTCCTGCAATACCTCCGCCAATCTGAAAAAACCCAACGCCTTTACCAGCCGAATTATTCCGATACCAGTCGGCCAGCCAAACCATGTATTCAATACCGCTTTTCATGGTGCTTGCTTTCATTTCATTTTTAATAATGTAAGAGGCAAAAATATTTCCCATGGTACTGTCTTCCCAACCAGGGACAACGATCGGAATATTCTTTTTTGCTGCTGCCAGCATCCAGCTGTTCTTAGGGTCAATTTCATAATACTGTTCTAACACACCACTCAGTAACATTTTATACATGAATTCATGTGGAAAATATCTTTCACCCTTATCATCCGCTTCTTTCCAAATCTTATGAATATGTTGTTGCAGTCTTCTAAATGCTTCCTCTTCCGGAATACAGGTATCCGTTACCCGGTTGTAATGATTTTCCAGCAGATCCCATTCTTCCTGGGGGCTCAGATCGCGGTAATTGGGTACTCGTTTATAATGACTATGTGCCACCAGATTCATAATATCTTCTTCCAAATTTGCTCCGGTGCAACTGATAATGGAAACCTTATCCTGGCGGATCATTTCGGCAAGACTTAAACCCAATTCAGCTGTGCTCATAGCGCCTGCCAGAGTGATCATCATTTTTCCTCCTTCATCCAAATGGGTAACATATCCTTTAGCCGCATCCATTAAAGCAGCTGCGTTAAAATGTCTGTAATGATGTTCTATAAAAGTTGATACGGGTCCTTTATTCATGATAAAATGTTTAAGGTTGCAAAAGTAATTTTTTTTTGTTTACCTGCCAGTTCAAAAAAAATCCTCCGCCTTTTCTGGCCGGAGGATTTCAATATAATATTATTTACTATTTATTGTTTAACTACTTTGATCGTTTCTTTCCTTGTATCGGTAATTATCTTTAATAGATAAACTGCACCGGGTAAATGACCAATATCATCTATTTGAATGGCATTGTTTCCCTTACGTAAGGAAGAAACCTGTTGTTTCAACATTCTTCCTTTCATATCCGTAAGAATGATAGTAACTTTTTCATTTTGCGTGGCTTCAATCTGTAATCTTAACATTGAAGTGAATGGATTCGGCAAAACATCCACTTGATACCCCTTATTATTCAGGTTTATTTTTACAATGGCGCTGTATTTAACTGCTCCGGAAATATCAACTTGTTTCAATCTGTAATAAAATACAGTTTCTGTGAAGGCAGTTACATCATCACTGTAATTATAATTGCGGGTAGTATTGCTGTTACCTGCTGCAGATATTCTGTTTGCAGATATGAAGTTAATTCCATCAGTACTTCTCATAAGTTCAAAATAACTGCTGTTCTGTTCACTGGATGTAGACCATTCAAGCAAATTGTTGTTGCCGTTATTTTTCCCATTGAAACTTAACAGGTTAACCGGTAATGGAAAACTATAATCTGAATGGATATAAAATCCGCTAAATCCAATTACATTAAAACTCACTTCCCATCTGTTCAGATCATTGTTCCAGATGATATTATTATCATCCGGATTGATCAGTTGACCGGGCCCTGAATAATTCCCAGGAGCTGTACCTGTACCATGAAGTTGTGAAATGCGCAGGTTGGCAATTCCCAATAAATCCACGCTATTGCGTGGTAAAATAGGATAAGGGCCCCTGACAAGGTTATACGCATCAAATTCTCCCTGCGTAAAATACAAGGTAATTGTTGCCGTTGCATTGGCAGCATTTGTAAATGGCTCAATATCATAATGGCGCTGAACATAAGGCAAACTTTGATAGGTATTAACTATATTATCAACAGTTACGCATACATCTATATTTCCTGAAACAGGTACTAACCCTGAAGGCAATACGCTTGCAATGGTATTACATGAGGCATCGGAATAATAAGTCCCTGTGGATTGCACCGCAATATTACTGCAAATCTTAACTCCGCCAGGTACACCGGCCAAAGCTCCAATACCCGTTACTGTTAAGGAAGAAAAGGCTGATGCCGGGCTGTTACATCCCGCTGCAATCGTATAGGTAATATCTGTACTTCCTGCTCCAACTGCTTTTACCAAACCAGATGTTGCATTCACGGTTGCAACGGAAGTATTTGTACTGCTCCAGGTACCACCCGCATTTCCATTGCTGGTATATGTTGCAGTTGCACCTGTACATAGTGATGAGATACCGGTAACCGTTCCGGCATTTACATCCGGACTAATGGTCAACAATGCATTATTTGTAAATACATCGCCACAGGTATTGTTGGCCTTTAATCTGTATCTGTTTGTGTTTAGTGTGTTTCCCGGCATTGTTACAGTAAGTGTACCTGTATTGATATTGCTGTAAGGAGCTGTTTCTGTAAGATCTGTAAATAAACCGGTGCCGCCTGTTTGAACCTGCCATACCATGGAAGGAACTGGTGTTCCTCCTGTAAATGAGCCGGTAAATGTTGCAGTCCCATTTGAACAAATAGTTTGATCTGCCGGGCTACCGGCAACAGTTGGTGAAGTGCAGCTGGCAGGAATAAATAAACTGCATGGTGCTGATAATGTTCTGTTACCGTTTGTGCTGTTAAACCCGGTGGTAGTAGCTGCACAATTTATATACGCAATTAAAGCCGTTGTTGTATTCCAAATCAAACCAACATCAGATCCGGGAACAAAGTTCTGCGCTGTATTTTTTATTGAAAAACGGCCAAGCTTACTTGTTCCACCCGATGGAATATTGGGTGCCAGACAGCCGCCGTTGTTATATACCGTTGTACCGGTTGAAACTCCAAACAACCTGGTTGTACTGTTATAAGTAAAAGCGGGAAATGAATTGGGAGGAAATGAATTGGGGAAAACTGAACCACTAACATAGGAAAACACAATTGTATTCGTTCCTGCCGCAAGAATTGCTGCAGAATGTGTAAGCCTGATAACTGTTGCATTGAACTGAATAGCTGTGGGGCCATCGTTCGTTACAAATACATCAAACTGAAATTCGTCAGCTGTTGAGGAACAATTTCCCGTTGACATTGTAACCGATTGTGCGTTACCGGCAGTAAACATGCCAAGTATCAATAAAATAGACAACCCTAATTTTCCCAAGTAATTCTGAATAACTTTTTTCATTGAATGCAAATTTTATTAATAATTTTTTTGCTTTTGAGTTAATGATATCTCTTTTAAAAAATACCCCTAAACTTTGGATGAATTTTATGGATGTATGGATTGTATTCCGTTAAAATTATTGCTGTCAAAAACAGGGTAATCACTTGCATCCACAAAGCCGTCACCATTCATGTCTGTAGCTACATACACCCCGTTTACTCCATTAAAATTATCTGTATCAAACATCGGATAATCACTGGCGTCAATAAATTCATCCTGGTTCAGGTCACCGGTATACATTACCCATACAGAACCCATTTGTTTCATATTATCGCCAAATGCTTTATTCGCAGCGGTAGTGAAATCATACATAGCTGCAACCGGACCGACTGTCACAGGATCAGTACTCCATGTTTGAATGGTATTTCTATGGTTAACTACGATATAAAATGATCCTGAAATTGCAGGATAAGTTAATGAAACAGTTCCATCTGTTTTCAACATGCCGGTTGTAGTAGCTGCGATGGCATGGGGTGAAGCCGCATTTCGCAATTCTACTGTAATATTATCTGTTTCAGTATTACTTATTCCCACGCCCTGGTTTAATAATACTGGTTGCATCGCAGATGCCCCTATATAATATCCTTCCAGAAATAATTTCAGATTAACCATGCTGTTTGCACAAACATTTACAGTCAATGACTGAAAGGCAATTGCCGGTCCGCTGCAACCACTTACTGTATAAGTAATATCAGTTGTTCCAACGGCGAGTGCCGTAACCAATCCTGTTGTTGGATTCACTGTTGCTACCGCCGTATTCGTACTGCTCCAGGTACCACCTGCATGTCCATTGCTGGAATATGTTGCAGTTGCACCTATACATAATGGTGAGAGACCGGTAACAGTTCCTGCATTTACGTTTGGATTAACCGTTAAGGTTTTGAATGAAACAGCCGGTCCGTTACAACCGCTCACTGTATATGTAATATTTGTTGAGCCAGCTGCCACAACAGTTACAAAACCTGTTGAAGGATTTACTGTAGCAACAGAGGTATTGGTACTTGTCCAAACACCTGTCACATTTCCATCAGTTGTATAAGTTGTAGTTGCACCTAAACACAATGGAGAAGTGCCTGAAACAGTTCCGGCATTTGCATTCGGGTTCACAGTCAGCGTTTTGATTGCGCTTACTGCTGTGTTACCGCAACCAACCAAAGTATATGTAATATTTGAAACACCGGATGCTAATGCAGTAACCAATCCGGTAGAAGCATTTACGCTTGCAACAGTTGTATTTGTACTGCTCCATACTCCCCCAACAAGACCATTACTGGAGTAAGTGGCGGTTGCACCTATACATAATGGTGAAGTGCCAGATACAATTCCTGCACTTATATCAGATCTGATTTGTATTGTAAGATAAGAAGATACCGGGCTGGCACAGCCTGTATTTATCGTGTATTTAAGATCCGCAAAAGCAAAATCAGGACCAATAGCGTTTACAACACCTGTTGACGAATTTATCGAGGCAACAGTGGGGTTAAGACTTACCCATGTTCCACCAGCATTGCCATTACTGGTAAAGGTGGCGCTTGTGCCGATACATAACCAGGGTTGTCCGCTGATTACGCCTGAATTTACATTCGGACTTACGGTTAGTGTTTTGATCACACTAACAGGATTGTTACATCCTGTGCTGATTGTATACATTATATCTGTTGAACCAGCTGCTAAAGTTGTAACTTCTCCCGTTACAGCATTAACAGTTGCAACAGAAGTGTTTGAACTGCTCCATGTGCCACCTGCATTTCCATTACTGGTATAAATGCTACTAACAGCAATACACAATGGTGAAGTTCCTGATACGGTTCCAGCATTTGCATTAGGGCTTACTGTTACAGATAAAGCTGAAGTACCATTACAACCGGGTACTGTATAATTGACAGATGCAGTTCCGGTTCCAATGGCTGTTACTAATCCGGTGGATGCATTCACAGTTACAATGGATGTATTCGTACTACTCCAGACACCTCCGGTTGTACCATTACTGGTATACGTTGCTGTTGCACCTATACACAATGGTGAGCTGCCTGATATAATTCCGGGGTTTGCATTGGGACTTACTGTTAAGCTTTTGAAAGCTGCAGAAGTACCGTTACAGGAATTAACAGTATAAGTAATATTTGTTGCCCCTGCTGCTATTGCAGTCACTTCCCCTGTAGCTGGATTTACAGTTGCAACAGAGGTATTGGTACTGGTCCATGTTCCTCCGGGTTCCCCGTTGCTTGAATAAGTTACAATATCAGCTATACATAATGGAGAGGTGCCTGATACGACCCCTGCATTTGAATTCGGGTTTACTGTCAAAGTTTTAAAGGAACTTGTTGGACCGGTACAACCAACCAAGGTATATGTTATGTCAGTATTTCCTGCTGCAATGGTAGTTACCAATCCGGTAGAAGCATTTACTGTTGCAACAGATGTATTTGTACTGCTCCAAACTCCACCTACAACTCCATTACTGGAATATGTAGCTGTGGTAGCCATACATAATGGGGAAGTACCGCTGATCGTTCCGGGATTGATACTTGTTTGTACCTGAATGGTTGTATAAGCTATTGCCGGTGCAGCACAACCTGTATTTATAGTATATTTAAAATCTGCAAATCCCTCACTGATTGCATTCACAACACCCGTTGCAGGATTAATGGTTGCAACTGCGGTATTAAAACTAAACCATGTTCC
>JBBKWV010000051.1:0-5769 GCA_037969135.1 Ferruginibacter sp. | reverse complement strand
TTTTAGCAACACTTTCAAAAGTTGCTTTGGCATTAAAATAATCTTTTTGCTGCATGAAAATGTCGCCCAATAAGATATAGGATTTTGTTACCCAGAAATCATAAGAACCTGTTTCCTTTATGACCGCCATTGCTGCTTTTTCTGCAGCACTTGTATTACCCAATGTTAAATTACAATTGGCAATTTCATAACGGGCTTCAGCGCCCCAGGCCGATTTGTTTATTGCCGCAGCAGATTTAAATGAACCAATTGCCGCATTACAATCAGCAGCCAGTTGCTGTGATTTCCCCAGCACTAAAAATGCAATGGATTTATCATCCGTACTGATTCCCTTTCGGGTTAACAGGTCCTTTGCCCCTTCATTTGCCTGTGAATAATCTTTCAGTAAATAAGAACTGCGCACAAGGCCACGTAGGGCTTCCAGCAGGTTATCCTGGTTCACGGCATTGATTCTCAGCGATTCAAAATATTTTTTTGCCTTGTTATAATCCTTCAATTCAAAATAACTGATGCGTGCTGCTTCCAGTGTTGCTTTTTCAAAATATTTATTCAACCCTTTACTATGTACAAATTCATAACCCTGAAGGGCATTCTGCCAATCTTTACTTTTCTGATAACAATCGCTGCGCAGATAATAGGCATCCAGGATAAATGATCCATCGGGGTACCGGCTGATATAATTACTTAAACCGCTGATGGCTCCAACACAATCATTGTTATTGTATTTCATCAAACCGGCAGTATAGGTTAATGAATCTGCTTCACTCACAGAAATGTTGATACCGTTTTTACGCATCAGCTCTACATATTCATTGGGCCTTCCTTCTTCAATGTAAATATCTTTTATGATCCCAAGTGCTTCTTCCGCTTCGGGAGATTGTGGATATTTTTTAATCAGCTCCTGGTAACCATTCAATGCTTCCTTGTTATTGTTGCTGTTGTAATATGCAAGTCCGAGTTTTAAATATGCTTTTGGTTTGAGGCCGCCACCGTCTTTTGAATCAATGATATTGTTCAGATAAGGAATTGCATCTTTGAATTTTTCATCTGCAAGATAAGTCAGGGCAATTTCCATATTGGCATCCTGCAACAGGTTTGATTTTGGATATTGCCTTGCAATCGCATTCAAGGTCTTTATTTTTTCGCTGCTGTTTTTTATGCCGGCGATCAATGCTTTTTGAAACATCGCATAATCACTTTGCACTAATGCATTGTTGATGATATTCTCATACATACTGCCTGCTTTTGCATAATCTTTCAGCATAAAATAACAGTCGGCACTTCTTACATAAGCATCCTGATCAATGGCAGGTGATGCAGCCGATGTTTTTACAGATACCTGCTCAAAATAATTCAATGCCTGGCGGTAGTTCTCTTTTTGTAAAAAACTATAACCGGTATTATACTTCGCTGCTGACGGGTTTGCTTCATCCTGTGCAGGCGCATTTGCTTTTAAGTAAACAGCCAGGAACCTGACCGCTTCATCATATCGTTGCAGCCTGTATGCTATTTCACCTTTCCAGAAATTGGCATATGGAAGTATATCTCCGGCACTGTTGTTTGATAAAACTTTATCGAGTAAAGCGTCGGCCCGGTCAAGTTGCTGGTCATTGATATATTCAATGGCCTTTCCAAAAAGGATCCGTGGATATACTTTTTGCATGGATGCAGTTGGCTTATCAAATGATTCATACATTGCCAGAGCATCGCTGAAGTTATTTGTATTTGCAAGCAGACTTACCAATATTTCCTTTGCTTCGGTATCATAAACTGAATTGGGATAATCTTTCAGGTATTTTTTCATTTCGCTTAAGGCAACATCCTGGTAACCGAGTTCATAAGATAGTTTTGCATAATTGAATCTCGACACCTGTTGCTGTTGCGGGTTGCTGTTGTTATAAGCACTGTATTGAAATGCATTTCTTGCGTTGGCTTTCTGATTGGTTTTCAGGTACAGGTCGCCCAACAAGTACATACTGTTCTGCCCCATGGAATCCTTTTCATTACTCAATTGTTTGAAGCCATTGATCGCATCTTCTGTACGGTTCTCTTTGTAATAACAATAACTGAGTTCATACAAAATTTCGCTTGTTACTTTATTACTGCTGTTTACATAATCTTCCAGCAAGGGCAGTGCTTTTTTATATTGTTGCTTTTCAAAATAAAGCTGACCGGTTAATAATTTTAATTGCTTTTCATAATACAAAGATGTACCCCTGCCAAGAACACTTTCACCATAAACAAGTGCTTCGTCTTTCTTTCCCTGGAAATAATATATTTCAGTGATATAGTAAGGCACCACTCCTTTATAATCATCATACGTTTCAACCAGTTTGAATGCACTCAGTGCTTCATTATATTGCTTGTCGTAATAGGATATAAATCCATAATAATAATTGGCCGGTATATAATATTTATTGGAAGAAAGCTGGTGAATCTCGTTAAAAAGGGGCTTTGCCTGGTTAAACTGCTTTAAATTAAAGTAGGAATATGCTTTTTCAAATTTGGCATCTGCAATCTGCTCATTGCTCAGATTTTCATAACCGGCAATATCAAAATAGGTGATCGCTTCTCTGAATTCATCATTTAAAAAATAAAAATGTGCCAGATGAAAACTCAACAACTCCCTTCTGGGTTGATTGCTTACAGATTGAATATATTCAATGGCATCTTCCTTTCCGATAGCTTGCATCAATTTCAATTCACACACGATATAATAAAAGTAAATATCGTCATTCAGGTAACTGTGATTGCTGGCCGAATTTTCGGGATTATCATTTTTCAATTCCCGCAATAAAGGATAGGCAAGTGCATATTGTTCCTTTATAAAATACTCTTTTGCGTCTTTGTATTTTTTTTCAGGATCAGTAACCACATGGGTAGGTTGTGAAAATGACATAAAGAACAATGTCGCGGCTATCAGCGATAAAACTATTTTTTTTTTCATTTTTGGGGTTAGTTATTTATATTCCTGATGCAAATGTAAATCCAACTGGTCATCAACAAACATTATTTCAAAAGAAATTGTGCACTTTAATATAAGTGTAAACAAAACGAATCTATTTTTAAAACGCTGTTAAAAGATTGATAAAAGAAATTAAAGTTTTATTTCTCTACAACATCGGTTATTAAAATTGTTGTCTATTTTTACATACTAAAATCAAAAAATCTGTCGTCTATGAGAAAGCTTTTATCAACAAAATATTCTGCAGCTGCATTCAATACAGCTACACTTTTACTCAGGTTAATATCCGGTATCTTAATGATGAGTCATGGTTACAGCAAACTGGTAAATTTCGGAACATTACAATACAAATTCATGAATTTTATGGGTATAGGAACTACAGCCACACTGGCTTTGGTGGTTTTTGCAGAATTCTTTTGTGCGTTGTTTATCATCATCGGATTATTCACAAGGCTGGCAACCATCCCCCTGATCATAGCCATGGGTGTTGCTCTTGTTAAAGCGCATAATTTCGATGCTTTTGGAGATGGGGAAGCTGCCTCATTATACCTTGCAGCATACATTGCAATCTTATTAGTTGGCCCGGGAAAAGTGAGTGTAGACAGCATGACCGGGAAATAAAATAACCACCGTTTGAAGAATTGAACCCAAAGATTTCATCGGAAACTAAATTTTATCTATAAAAGAAACATAACCACTCCTGCATATGTTCATCACTGAAACACAAATAAGGATACATTATGCATTAACCGATCAAATGGGAGTTGTGTATCACGGGCATTACGCCCAATTTTATGAAATAGGCCGGACAGAAGCCATTCGTCAATTGGGATATACCTATAAAGAAATAGAAGCAATGGGCATTATCATGCCGGTAATAGATATTCACAGCCGGTTTTTACGTCCGGCAAAATACGATGACCTGATCACGGTAAAAACATCTCTCAAAGAATTACCCGATCATCATAAGATCATCTTTCATCACGAAATTTACAATGCAGCCGATGAATTGTTGAATACAGGCACAGTTACCCTTTATTTCATGCAGGCAAAAGATATGAAGAGATGCAATATGCCGGAAGCATTAAAAAAAGTGCTTGAAAAATACTTCCCAAAAGTTTCCAGTGAGGAATTATAAAAATAAACTGCCATTAAAAATAATGACAGTTTAAACAAGTTTGTTATTCGAATCAGTATTAAACCCTGTCGTGATCTGCTTTCCAGTTTTGGATAGCTTTTTTGATCTCCACTGGTTTCATATTTTCATCTACCGCTCTTTTTGCAAGAGATACAAATTCACTGTCAGATGCAAAACGCAGTGCAATGATTTGTCCTATCCTCAGTTTAGGATCAAATAATTTACCGGTCATAACAAAATACCTTAGGTTTTCTTCCGCACGAATGGCCCTGTCCTGTGCCTTAAGCGCAAAAACCCGAGCATACCAGGCCAGAATAATTAATACCATGGCTGTTAATAATAGCAATGCAGGAACCATTACACCTCCTTGATTCATACTGCAATTGCGGATTATTTTATAAACAGATCCTCCCAGCAAAACGATAATTCCTAAAAAAAGAATATAATGATACAATGGTACCATTCTGGCATGATTCTTAAAATTTTGATCCGGCATAATGTTAATTTTGATTTTTGAAATTGAAAATTACTTTAAAAGATCCAAAATCTTCCACATTTTTTCCCTTGCAATTCCCGGATTTCCTGAAATATTATTTGCAATGAATGAAAAAATATACTCCCCGCCGTTTTTCGTTTTTATTATCCCTGTATAGGACCTTACTCCACTTATATAACCATCTTTCATTTTTATGCCGTTGATTTCAGGCAATGCATTAAAGAATTGGTCATACCATGGCCTGTTCTTTGCAAATTGCAGGATGCGAACCAATGCATGGGTTGTGATCCTGTTTGCCGGTGACAATCCGCTGCCATCAATGATATTCATTGCAGTGGGTTCAATTCCATTTTTACTCCAGAAATCAACGATGAGTTTCATTCCTGTTTCTGTGGAGCCAAGTCCTTTTTTTTCAAATGCAATTGACTTTACAAATGCTTCGCCATATAGATTGATACTTTTTTTAAGGAACCAGTAATTCATACTATCCAAAGACGGGGATTGAATACTGTAAACAGTTTTCACTGTGGCATGATCACCCGAAAGTGAAAACCCAATGTTGTTCCCATCAGGAATGCGGATAGCATTTGCATTCAAAGTAGATTTTAATCCTTTCACAAACACCAACGCCGGATCAGGCATTGATCCGGAGATCACAAAGTTTTTTTGTGATGGTGGAATGGTTCCGGTAGCAAAAGCATTGTTACTATTGGGTGCCGAAAAAATATAGGCATTATCGCCACTGGCTTTTTTTCCGGTGCTTATAAAATTGGATAATGGCATTTCTGCAAATGGCGGGTCAAACGAAACAATACTTGTAGCATCTCCTTCATTATTTCCGGAACTCAGGGACAGTTCGTATTTATTTTCATTCCAGTTAAATGCTCTTGCTGCGGCTCCATAATAATTGCCGATATCTTCCCAAACCCATCCTGCAGGCAAAGGCTGATAAGAAAATATATTTTCCAAGAGGGTAATATCTGATCCCAATACTTGTACATGCTCACTTTTTAATGCGTCAAGTAAGCCTTTGTAAACAGTATGCATACGGGTTCCCGGCCAGCGCCCGCTTCCCAGCGTTGGATCTCCCGATGCTTCGATCAGTAAATGGGTTGAATCTGCATTCTTCCTTATTTTAAAATTCGTTTTATAGGAGAATCCGGCACCCAA
>JBBKWV010000050.1:0-3239 GCA_037969135.1 Ferruginibacter sp. | reverse complement strand
TCTCCTACCGCATACGTGTATGCGCTGTCGCCATGAAACCCGTTTTTATATACACCGATATCCAGGGAAATGATATCTCCTTCTTTAATGATATCATTACCCGGGAAACCATGAACCACTGCTTCATTCATTGAAATACAGGTAGCATAAGGAAATCCGTTATAATTTTTAAATGAAGGCGTTCCACCATTATCCAATATAAAAGTTTCTACCAGGTTATTGATCTGCATACTTGTTATTCCGGCCCTGATCATCGCGGCAGCAACCGCATGTGCTTTACCGACCAACAGGCAACTTTCCCGCATGATCTCAATTTCTTCTTTGGTTTTATATTGTATCATCCCATTAATTTTTTATTAAAACAAACCCCAACGATGTGATCGTCAGGGCTATAAAAAGTTTTTTAGTTTCTTTTATCCGGGAAACAGTTTGATCACATCCCTGAAGGAACAGCTTGTCTGCCCTGTAATCTTCCGGCCGACATCAATCCATCATACTGACGCATCAACAACTGTGTTTCGATCTGCTGCAATGTATCTAAAATTACACCAACCATAATCAGCAGGGAAGTACCTCCAAAAAATGTAGCAAAATTGGTAGACATGGTAAATGTAAGCTCAATTAATCCTGGCAATATACCTACAAATGCAAGTAATATAGCTCCCGGAAAAGTGATCCTGTCCATAATAGTTCCGATATAATCAGCAGTTGGCTGTCCTGGTTTAACACCGGGAATGAATCCATTATTTCTTTTCAATTCATCAGCCATCTGTTTTGGATTAAATATCAGGGCAGTATATAGGAATGTAAATGCAATAACACAAGATGAATACACGATCATGTACACAAAATTTGTATGATCTGTAAAATACCTGGCCCAGCCGTCGCCGGTGAATCCGGTAAATACTGTTGGCAGGAATAATATAGCTTGTGCAAAGATGATCGGCATAACGCCAGCAGCGTTCACTTTCAGAGGAAGGAAGTTTCTTGCACCACCAACCTGCCGGTTTCCAACTATTTGTTTTGCATAATTCACCGGAACTTTTCTGGTACCTTGAACCAACAAAATAAGCCCCATGATCACTGCGATCAGGAATACGATTTCTATAAGCATGATCAATAAACCACCTGCTCCCCTGGTCGTTCTTGCTGCCCACTCCTGGCCAAAAGCCTGTGGTAAACGTGCAAGGATACCGATCATGATGATCAAAGATGTTCCATTACCCAATCCTTTGTCGGTGATTTTTTCCCCCAGCCACATTACAAATAAAGTACCTACTGTAAGAGTAATTACTGTTGAAACCCAGAAAAAGCCACTAAATGCAGGAATCAGCGCTTCAGCATTCGCCGGACTTTTCAGGTATCCGATATAGGCCGCTGCCTGAAAAGCAGTTACGATAACTGTCAGGTAACGGGTCCATTGGTTGATCTTTTTTCTTCCGCTTTCACCTTCTTTCTGCACTTTTGCCATTTGAGGAACAAGGATGGTCATCAATTGCATAAAGATCGAAGCAGAGATATAAGGCATGATACCCAAAGCAAAAATAGAAGCTTTAGAAAAAGCTCCTCCAACAAATGCATCCAGTAATCCAAGCATTCCGCCCTGGGCACTGTTTTCTAAGTTGGTTAGTTTGTTTGGATCAATACCAGGCAGTACAATAAAAGAGCCAAGCCTGTATATGAAAAGCAGTAATAAAGTAAAAATTATTTTATTACGCAGTTCCTCAATGCTCCAGATATTTTTCAGTGTTGTAAGGAATTTCTTCACAGAATTTAATCGATTTAATAGTGTGCGCTAAAAAGTAAAAGACGCATAATTTTATGCGTCCGCAAATATCGGGATTTTATTTCACTAATTCTACAGTTCCACCGGCAGCTTCGATCGCAGCTTTTGCTTTCTCACTAACCGCATTCACTTTAAATGTGAATTTACCTTTCAATTCCCCGTTACCCAGAATTTTAATATTATCAAACTGACTGATCAGACTGTTGATGTAAAGATTGGTATGATTGAATTCTGTGATGCCATATTTCTCAGCATATTGATCAATCTGACCTAAGTTGATCACTTTATATTCAACACGGTTGATATTGGTAAATCCGCGCTTTGGTACACGACGCTGAATGGGCATCTGTCCACCTTCATGGCCTTTTTTACTTTTATAACCGGCACGGCTTTGTCCGCCTTTATTACCTTTTGTAGAAGTTCCGCCTTTACCGCTTGCTTCTCCACGTCCGATACGAATTCCTTTGTGTGTAGCCCCTTTTGCAGGCTTGAGTGTGTGTAAATACATTTTTTTTGATTTTAGACTTACGGGGTATCACCCCTCGCGTTATTAAATATTAATGAAAAATGTAAAATTTTTGAAATGGAAATACATTTACATTCAAAATCTTACATTAATTATTTTACATTTATGAAAGTTCTTCTACTTTTATCAGGTGGTTCACTTTTGTAACCATACCCAATATTTGAGGTGTAGCTTCCACTTCTACAGAAGCATTCATCTTTTTCAATCCCAATGCGATCATTGTTCTTTTTTGACGCTCAGACCTGTCGATGACACTTTTAACCTGGGTTACTTTAATTTTTTTCATAACACTATTCAATTTATGATTTATGATCTATGATTTATGATGTATTCTTAAAATCATACATGATAAATCTGACATCATACATTTATATTATCCGTTAAATACTTTCTTTAAAGAAACGTTTCGTGTTTTCGCTATTGCTATAGGCTCACGTAAAGTAGACAATGCTTTAATGGTAGCTTTAACCACGTTGTGCGGATTGGCAGACCCGAGGTTCTTAGCCAATACGTCTGTTAAACCTACTGCTTCCAAAACTGCACGCATGCTTCCTCCGGCAATTACACCGGTACCATGAGAGGCTGGCTTTATCAATACCTTGGCAGCTCCATCCTTACTCAACTGATCATGAGGGATAGTACCATGCATGATGGGAACTTTGATCAGGTTCTTTTTGGCATCTTCGATACCTTTTGTGATCGCTTCCTGAACTTCTTTTGCTTTACCAAGTCCATGACCCACAACACCTGCCTGGTTTCCTACTACTACCAATGCTGAAAAGCTGAATGCACGACCACCCTTTGTTGTTTTTACAACACGGTTAATGGAAACTACTTTTTCTTTTAGTTCCAGATCACCAGCCTTCATTTTATTTGCAATTACGTTTGACATTTAAATCTGTTTAAGATTTGATATTTAATATTGAA
>JBBKWV010000049.1:0-3283 GCA_037969135.1 Ferruginibacter sp. | reverse complement strand
GCATCAACCGTAATTGGCAGTGCACGTAAAAAACTGTACCGCGATAGCGATGATAAAATTATTGCCGGTGTTTGCGGTGGTATCGGAAACTATTTCGGTATCAATGCCTGGATTCCCCGGGTATTATTTTTACTGCCATTCCTGAGTTATATATCCCGTTGGGGCCATTGGGGCGATTTTGACATCCCGAATTTTGTTCGCCTGGGATTCAGTCCGGGTGCCCTGATCATCTATATTATCCTTTGGCTTGTTATCCCCGAAGCAACAACAACAGCAGAGAAACTGGAAATGAAAGGAGAGAAAGTTGATATGAACTCTATCAAGAATTCTGTAATGGAAGAAATGAAAGGGGTTCAGCAAAGAGCACAGAAATTCAGCAAAGACGCCTCTTCTATTGTTGGAGACAAAGCCAAGACATTTACCGCAGAGGCAAACAGTATTGCCCGAAGAAGTAGCAGGTCTTTCGGCGATATCATAGCCCTGCTTTTCAAAATTTTTGCTTACTTCATTCTGGGTTGTATCGCTTTTGCTCTGGTAGTGGCATTGTTTGCATTCGGTGTTTTTTCAATTGGTATGTTTCCATTGAAAGACTTTGTTTTGACTGATGGATGGCAAAATGCATTTGCCTGGGGAACACTGATCTTCTTTATTGCAACCCCCATTATCGGCATCATTACCTGGCTTATACGCAGGCTGGCAAAAATTAAAACCAACCGCAAACTGATGCGGATATCATTTTTCAGTCTCTGGCTATTAGGTGTTTTCTGTTTTATTGCACTGATCACTTCGGTTGCAAGGGATTTTAAATCCAGCAACACATTGATCGATGAGGAAATAGCACTAGTAAATCCGTCGGTAAATAAGCTGGAAATTACCACCACATCACCGGATAAGAAGTTTTACAGCAACCGCTGGTTTAGAATGGAACCATTTGAAGGACTGGACGAGGATACTGCTTTTGTGCGGAATGTAACCGTTCATATTGTAAAATCGAGCAACGACAGTTTTAAAGTGACCATGCTTAAAATGGTAAGGGGCCGCAACAGGCGCTCTGCTGATACACTTGCCCAATTGATGAGTTATCAGGTTGCTCAAATGGACTCACTTTTATTGATAGATAAAGGAATTGCAATAACCAAAACCGACAAATTCCGCAACCAGCGTATAGTATTAACCGTTTATGTCCCTGTTGGAAAGCAGATCAGGGTAGACAAAAGTGTTGGCTGGGGACATAATATCCGCTTTGATGGTCCGTTTAACAATGACTGGGATGTAGACTTTAATAATATTGAACAAGGCTGGGATGAGAATATCGACTATATCATGAAAGAAGATGGCCTGTATACACTAGATGGAAAAGCCGCCGATTCCTGGAAACATCCAAAAGTGAAAATCGGCAAACAGGGTATCAATATCCAGGATGGGGACACCCGGGTACGAATAGATGAAAACGGGATCAACGTGACTGACGGAGAAGAGGAGAATTACAGGTACGATAATAATAATCCGGGTTCAAAAATTGACTCTCTGAAATTAAGGTTGGAATATGAACAAAAAAGGATCAAGGATTCACTGGAAAAAGCAAAAGAAAAAATTGACAGGCAACTGGAAAAGCTGGGTGATAATGCAGGACAGTCAAATGCATCGGCATTTTACAGTCTTCCTGCATATAACCCGATGTTGATACTGAATTAAACGTGTTTCAATAGTTGAGTTGAAGTTGAAGCAAAAAAGATCCTGCCGTAAAAAGCAGGATTTTTTGATTTACATTTGCCATCTAAAAAAAGTACATGAAAAATACGCCCTTTATTGAAAAACATCTTTCTCTGGAAGCAAAAATGGCAGAGTTTGCCGGGTTTAACATGCCCATTTCTTATACCGGTATCAATGATGAACACGCGGCTGTGAGAAATAAAGCAGGAGTATTTGATGTAAGCCATATGGGTGAATTTATCATCAAAGGCCCGCATGCTCTTGAGCTCATACAAAGCATCACAACCAACGATGCTTCTAAACTTTCTCCTGGAAAAGCGCAATACAGTTGTATGCCCAATAACAAAGGTGGAATTATTGACGACTTACTGGTTTATTGCCTGGAAGAAAACAACGTTTACATGCTGGTAGTTAATGCCGGAAATATCGATAAGGACTGGAATTGGATCTCAGAACATAATAGCCAAAAAGCTGAGATGCACAATATCTCAGATAAAACCTGTTTGCTGGCCATTCAGGGGCCCGACGCAACAAAAATATTACAAACACTTACGGAAGTGGATGTACTAAATATGAAGTATTACACTTTTGAAAAAGGCATGTTTGCCGGAGTAGATAATGTACTTATAAGTGCAACGGGGTATACAGGTGCCGGTGGTGTAGAAATTTATTTTGAAGACAAGGACGGAGCTGCCGGTATTATTTGGGATGCCATTTTCAATGCAGGTTCAAAATCAGGAATTAAACCCATTGGATTAGGGGCAAGAGATACCCTGCGTTTGGAAATGGGTTATTGCCTGTATGGAAACGATATCGACGATACCACTTCACCATTAGAAGCGGGACTTGGCTGGATCACTAAATTCACAAAAGAATTTATCTCAAAGGAAATATTTGAAAAACAAAAACTGATAGGATTAGCAAAAAAACTGGTAGGTTTTGAGATGATAGACAGGGGGATTGCCCGGCACGATCACGAAATATTGGATTTTCAGGGAAACATAATCGGCAGGGTCACTTCCGGAACACAGTCACCTACACTCGAAAAAGCAATCGGTATGGGTTATGTAAATTCAAGTTTCACATCAATCGATACAGAAATTTTTATCCGCATCAGGTCTGCAGCGGTAAAAGCAAAGATTGTAAAAGTTCCATTTGCCTGATTGAACACCGAAATCAAAATCCTTATGGAAAATAAAAACCCGGCACTTTTTACCTGTCTTTCACCCTCTCTGCTTCATTTATATGATATCAGCAAGGCTGTTGTAGTTGTTATTGACGTGCTTCGGGCTACTTCTACCATTGCAACAGCTTTGGAAAACGGGGCAAAAGCGATTATTCCTGTTGATAGTGTGGCAGAATGTATCCGGCTTGGAAAACAAATCAACGCAATCACAGCGGGTGAACGCGATGGTAAAGTGGCAGAAGGCCTTCAGTATGGTAATTCTCCGTTTGAATATCCCCGAACTTTTATCGAGGGAAAAACACTGGTATTAACTACAACAAATGGAACCAGGCTGTTGCACATGGCATTGAATAACGGAGCTGTAAATATCATTACCGGCTCCTT
>JBBKWV010000048.1:0-13388 GCA_037969135.1 Ferruginibacter sp. | reverse complement strand
TTGCCATTTTTGCCGTAGTGGCATTAAAAGCGTTTACCTATATACGTCCGATCTTTAAAATGCGTGGTGTCATCAATGCCGATGTTACGGGCAGGCTAACGGAAAGCATCAATGGTGTTCGGGTGATCAAAGGATTTAATGCCGAAACACAGGAGAATAAAACTTTTGAAAAAGGAGTGGAGCAATTGTTTCTAAACGTAAAGAAAAGCCTCACTTCTACTGCTATTATCACCAGTTCGGCCACGCTGTTGTTGGGATTGGCGTCTGCTGGTATCATGGGTATTGGCGGATACATGATCATACAGGGACAGCTGACTTTCGGAGAATTTCTTGCCTTCACCCTTTATCTCGGTTTTATGATTGCTCCCATTGTTCAGATGAGCAATATCGGGAGTCAGCTTACCGAAGCATTTGCGGGTCTCGACAGAACAGAAGAGATCATGAACATGGACCCTGAAGATGATAAGGCTGTGCGTGTAATTCCTTTGACTTCCCTTAAAGGGGATATCCGTTTTGAAAATGTTTCCTTTGCTTATGAGGAGGGAAAAGAAGTGGTGCGTGGAATAAATTTTGATGCGCCGGCTGGTTCTGTTACTGCATTGGTGGGCAGTTCGGGATCGGGGAAAACTACCATTGCGAGCCTGGCTGCTACATTCATCACACCCGATTCGGGCAGGATAACCGTTGACGGTACCGACCTGAGTAAAGTGATCTTATCAGACTACCGGCAATACCTGGGTGTAGTGCTGCAGGATGATTTTTTGTTTGAAGGAACTATCCGGGAAAATATTCTATTTGCCCGTCCGGATGCGGGCGAAGATAGATTGGCCAAAGCAGTAAGGTCGGCCTATGTGTATGAATTCACGGATCGTTTTGAAAACGGACTGGATACGGTCATTGGCGAAAGGGGTGTAAAACTTTCGGGCGGACAAAGACAACGTATTGCTATCGCCAGGGCCATCCTTGCCGATCCTAAGATCATCATTCTGGATGAAGCTACTTCGAGCCTGGATACCGAAAGTGAATCGCTAATACAGCAGAGTTTAAATGAGCTGATGACCGGCAGAACTACTTTTGTAATAGCCCACAGGCTGAGCACCATCCGCAAAGCCGACCAGATACTGGTGATTGAATCCGGTGAGATAAAAGAAAGGGGAAATCATGATGAACTAATTGCCAAACAGGGCAGGTATTATGATTTGTTTACCTATCAGGCAAGGATATAGTTTGTACAATAAGGGAAAATAGCGGTATTATAAAAATGGAAAAACCCCGGCAAATGCCGGGGCTTCGCTCCCCCTGTTGGACTTGAACCAACGACCCTCTGATTAACAGTCAGATGCTCTAACCAACTGAGCTAAGGAGGAATATGGTTTCATCTCTTTCAACTGAGTCCCGATTTCGTTCCTCATCGGGATCTTGTTTTTCTATCTCTCCTTTGTCGCGATGAAAAACTACGACTAAGGAGGAATCTCCCCTTAACGGGGTTGCAAAAATAAGGGTTTTTAGTTTTTAGTTGAAAAATAATCGAAACTATTTTATCCAATTTAAAATACCGCCTTCTTCTATACCAATATATACCCCGTCATCCCTCTTTTCTATGGGGTATGTTTTTAAAAAATAACCCTCCCCACTGCTGTTGCGGCCGTTCTGCAAACAATACTTGTACCGGTGAACTGGACAAACTATATTTCCCAACGCATCAATATATCCTTCAGACATCTTTCCGCCTGCATGGGGGCATTTGGCAGCCGAAGCAAAAAGCTGTTCTTTGTGCAGGCTGATACAGATCTTTTTACCGCCCATCTCTATTTCTGTTAGCCCCGATTCGGGGAATTGCAATTCATTTATATTGTTGGCAAGTTTGTACCAGGTATATATTTTTTCCTTATTCAATCTAAAAGCTTCTGATTTTTACTTTTCCCGATATTATATTTTTTACAAACAAAAAGGCTAAACTTATTAATAAAAATATTCTGCTCTGTATGGATATCTTATCTGGTACATCTCCCGTACTTTATTGAGCACCGTCTGCCTCAAAACATCCAGGTTGGTTTTCTCAGTTGCTGATACAAATACACAGTTGTCTTTTGTTTCGGTTTGCCAGCGCTCTTTTAATTCCCTGAGAATATCCTGCTTCACTTCTTCTTCCAGCCACTCATCAAATACCTGTGAGGCATACATGTCCATTTTATTGAAAATAGTTACAGTTGGTTTATCGGAACAGCCCAGTTCGGCCAGTGTCTTATTTACAACCTCCAGTTGTTCTTCATACCGTGGGTGTGCTATATCTACCACATGCAATAAGATATCTGCCTCTCTTACTTCATCCAGCGTGCTTTTAAAACTTTCCACCAGGTGGTGAGGCAACTTGCGTATAAACCCTACGGTATCACTCAATAAAAATGGAGTCTGTTCAAAAACCACTTTACGTGTAGTGGTATCCAAAGTTGCAAATAATTTGTTTTCGGCAAACACTTCACTCTTACTCAGGATATTCATCAGGGTAGATTTGCCCACGTTCGTATACCCTACCAGTGCTACACGAATAAATTCACCACGTTCCTTTCTCTGTGTAAAGGATTGCTTGTCAATTTCGGCTAAGCGTTTGCGTAAGAGCGTTATCTTATCCTTCACTATCCGGCGATCAGTTTCTATTTCCGTTTCACCCGGGCCCCTGGTTCCAACTCCGCCACCCTGTCTTTCCAGGTGCTTCCACATTCCTTTCAGGCGGGGTAATATATATTGGTATTGCGCCAGTTCAACCTGCGTTTTTGCCTGTGCTGTTTTGGCCCTGCTTGCAAAAATGTCTAATATCAGATCACTGCGGTCGATGGTTTTTATTTCCAGCTCTTTTTCAATGTTGATGATCTGCGAACCGGTTAGCTCATCATCAAAAATGGCAATGCTGATGTTTCCTTTTAATGCGATATAATTTTTTATCTCCTCAAGCTTTCCTTTTCCTACAAAAGTTTTGCTATCGGGCCTTTGCATTTTTTGGGTAAACCTTTTTATCGTCGCAGCCCCGGCAGTTTCGGCTAAAAATGCCAATTCATCCAGGTATTCTTTTACCTGCTGTTCGTCCTGGTCTTTCTGGATAATACCAATCAGCACTGCATTTTCTTCTGCCCCGATCGTGTTTTTTTTATCTATCAATTTTTTATGTTGTTTTTTTTACAAATGAAAAATCGTCATTGCGAAGGGCGAATGACTGAACCAATCTTTTGAAATTAAGTAATTTTATTCAAGATTGACCCCCTTCGCTTGCAATGACGACCTTTTAAATCCTTTTTCAGTTACTCTGAAATCTTTTAGTTATTCTTTTTTTTGCTTAATTCTGCAGCATCTATCCATTTTTCCAATGCCTTGCAATCTTTATATTCTTCATCAATCATGATGTAGTAGGTCTTTATTTTTTTGGTAAACCATTTTTCCAGCCCATCTTCCTTTTTCTCTTCCAATGCACGCTGGGCAATTTTACTGTAATCATCGAGCATATTTTCGCGGTGAGGTACTGTTCTTGTTTTTAAAAAAACGATTCGCACTCCTTTCTTACCGCGGTCGTCGGTAAATTCTACCGGTTGTGAATACTCGCCAACTTTCAGGGTTTTCATCATTGCCACCATATCCTTATCCAGCTGATCGATGGTTAAGAAAGTTCCTTCTCTTCCCTGCAGCATGCCTGCGGTAAACTTACTGGATTCATCATCGCTGAACTTCGAAACCGCAGCTCCAAATGACATAGAACCGGTGATCAGCTTAGCCCTTACCGTATCTAATTTTTCAAATCCTTCTTTCATTTCATATTGTGTAACCTGTGGTATTTTAAGGATATGCCTTACAAGCGCATCGTCTCCGGCCCTGCTTACCAACTGAATAATATGATATCCAAATTTAGATTTGAATGGATTTGATATCTGACCTTCCTTTAAAGTAAATGCTTTTGAAAGCCATACCGGATCCAGGTCTTTTTGATTTCTGTTGATCTCATACTGGCCACCACGATCCTTGCTACCCGGGTCTTCGGAGTATAAAGTTGCAATGGCGCCAAAATCTCTTTTGCCTGTTTCGATCTGTTTCTTATAATCATTTAGCTGCTCGATACAATATTGTTCCGCATCGCGGCTTGCTTTCGGATAACTTACAATCTGCCCTACTTCTATTTCTGTTTCATACAGTGCCAGACTATCTGTGGGAATCTTGTCGAAATAATTCTTTACTTCTGTGGGAGTGATCTTTATGTCTTCCACAATTTTATTGCGCATGGCTTGTGCCAGTTTCCGGTCGCGGAACCCTTCTTTAAAATCTTCCTTTAACTGATAAACAGATTTGCCTGCTACTTTTTCCAATTCCTCTTTAGAACCATACTGGCTCAAAAAATACCGGATCTGGTTTTCGATATCTGCTTCTACTTCTTCATCTGTAACCGGCAGGGAATCTTTTTCTGCCTGCAATACCATTGCCTTTATACCCATACTTTGCTCCAGTGTCAGGCACCAGGCATCCTCAGGAATCTCCATTCCCTGTCTTTGCATATCCAGGAGGCTGTTGTCAATATCGCTTTTTAATACAATCTTGTTTCCAATTACAGCAACGATCTTATCTGCAACAACTCTTTTTGGTTGTGCAAAGGCAATAGTAAAAATGCAACAGGAAAGAAATGTCAGTAAAAATTTATTTCTCATATCTTGATTCAATATCTTTTAAAATTAGTGAGCCCGTAAAATTAGACCTGTATTTCTCAGACAGAGGATTTATCAGATCATTTAACAAAAAATTGTAGCGGGGCGGGACTTTAAGTCCTTAAATCATTTAAGGGTTTACGCCGTTTAATAGCAGGAACAGTATCCCAAACCCTTAAACAATGTAAACCCTTAAACCTGATTATAAAGTCCGCTTCACTTCTGTTTCTTCAAATGCTTCTACAATATCTCCTACTTTAATGTCATTGTAATTTTTAATTACCAGTCCGCATTCCATATTAGATGAAACATCTTTGGCATCATCGCGATAACGTTTCAAACTTGATAATTCGCCTGTAAAGATCACGATACCATCACGTACCAGCCTTACCCTGTTGTTACGGGCAATTTTTCCATCCAGTACGAAACAACCTGCAACCGTGGCTTTATCAAAACGGTAAGTTTCCCTGATCTCTACGTTTGCGAGTATCTTATCTTCCACACCCGGTTCCAGCATACCTTCCATCGCACTCTTGATCTCTTCAATTGCGTTGTAGATGATGGAATATAATTTAATTTCTATCGACTCATTTTCAGCCAGTTTATTTGCCTGCATGGAAGGACGTACATTAAAACCAATGATGATCGCATCAGATGCATTGGCCAGGGTTACATCACTTTCTGTAATGGCACCTACGGCTTTGTGAATCACTTTGATCACAATTTCTTCGGTACTTAATTTTTGCAATGAATCACTCAATGCTTCTACAGATCCATCCACGTCACCCTTAATGATAACATTCAGTTCTTTAAAGTTTCCAAGAGCCAAACGACGGCCGATCTCATCAAGTGTAATGTGTTTTTTAGCCCTGATCCCCTGCTCACGCAGTATCTGACCACGTTTATTTGCAATGGCTCTCGCATCAGATTCGTTTTCCAATACACGGAAAGTTTCACCCGCCTGTGGTGCGCCATTCAACCCGAGAATTAATACAGGTGTTGATGGAGGTGCTGATTCAACCCGCAGGTTACGCTCGTTGTACATGGCTTTTATTTTACCAAAGTACTGGCCCGATACGATCATGTCTCCCTGTTTCAATGTACCATTCTGCACCAATATGGTTGCAACATAACCACGGCCTTTATCAAGAGAAGCCTCGATAACGGTGCCGCTTGCATGTTTATCAGGATTTGCTTTTAATTCCAGGATATCTGTTTCCAGCAATATTTTTTCCAGCAGCAGGTCGATATTGGTTCCGCCTTTTGCGCTTATTTCCTGGCTCTGGTATTTTCCGCCCCAGCTTTCAACCAGGATATTCATGGTAGAAAGCTGTTCTTTAATTTTTTCCGGATTTGCTCCGTCTTTATCCATCTTGTTGATGGCAAATATCATCGGCACATTTGCTGCCTGTGAGTGGGAGATGGCTTCTTTTGTCTGTGGCATTACCGCATCATCTGCTGCAACCACAATTACTGCAATATCTGTAACCTTTGCACCACGGGCACGCATGGCCGTAAATGCCTCGTGACCCGGAGTATCGAGGAAAGTAATTCCGCGACCGTCTTTTGTGGTTACCTCATATGCCCCAATATGTTGGGTAATTCCCCCTGCTTCACCGGCTATCACATTTGAATGACGGATATAATCCAGCAACGAGGTTTTACCATGATCTACGTGACCCATGATAGTCACTATCGGCGGTCTTGGTTTTAAATGTTCCGGGTCATCGGAATCATCTTCGGCTTCCAGTTCTGCTGCATCATCTACTCCGATAAACTCCACTTCAAAATCAAATTCACTTGCCACCAGTTCAATAACGTCGGCCTCTAAACGCTGGTTGATTGAAACCATGATCCCGAGGCTCATACATTTACTGATGATATCGGCAAAACTCACTTCCATTAAACCAGCCAACTCACTTACAGAAATAAATTCTGTGACCTGAAGTTTATTTCCTTCAATTCCGGCAGCTCCCTGCTGTTCAGCCATTTCTTCCCGCTTGGCCTTTCTGTATTTTGCTTTCAGGCTTTTTCCTCTTCCTCCGGCACCAGCCAGTTTTGCCTGGGTCTGTTTTAATTTTTCCTGTATTTCTTTTTCATCAATTACTTTATCTTCTCTTTTTGGAGCTGCACCCTGTCCCGGTCTTGCAAAACGGTTAGATCCCGGTGCAGTACCTGTTCCTGTACGTGGCCTTGCGCCTGCATTGCGGTTATCTGCAATTGGTCTTGCACCTCTTGCCGGTGGTGCTCCCGGAGCTCCCGGCTTTTTCTCAATAGGTATGCGTTTGCGCTTGCGCTTATCTTCGTTTGATTCTTTTTTGGGCCTGGTATCACTATCAACGGGCAGGGTGATTTTTCCAAGAATCTTTGGGCCTGTCAGTTTTTGTGCCTGGATATTTTGTACAATCGGTAATTCAACAACTACCGGTCCTTTTGGAGCTGCTACCTCAATAACGGGTTCTGGTATTGCAATTACTGTTGTTTCCTTTTCCTTTGCCGGTTTCTTTTTCTCTTCTATTGCCGGCTTGCTGCTTTTTTCAGTTGTTTCTTTTTTAGCAGATTTTTTGGGTCGGGTAGAAGAGTCTATTGCATCAAGATCAATTTTATCGACCACTTTTGGCGATTCCAGTTCGGGTGCATTGATATTGGAGATCAATGATTCCTTTATATCTTCTGTAACTGCCGGTTCAGGTTTTACTTCTGCCTCAACAACCGGGACTTCTGCCGGAGCTGCTTCTGCTACAACTTCTTCCGCTGGAGCTGCCACAACCACCGGTTCTTCTTTAGCTTTTGCCTTCTCCTCTTTTTTCTTAATTGAAAGATCTTCTTCGTCTCTTTTCTTTTTGGGTTCGTTTGCCCCGACACCTTTAGGTAAATCTATCTGTTCAGCTTTTTGTTTTGCTGCCTTGTCCTGCTGAAATTCTGATTGCAGTACACGGTACATTTCATCCGAAAGTTTGGTTGTTGGCTTTAAATCATCGCCATTGAAACTTTTGGATATAAGAAAATCAATCAAGGTATTGGTACCTATATTAAATTCTTTGGCTGCTGCCATTAACCTTGGTGTATTTACTTCTGCCATTCTTTGTTGTTGCTGTCCCACCCGTAAGTGGGGCAATTTTTCTATTATGTTTCTTAAATCCTTCTACTATTCCCGTTGCCTCTTTGGTTAAATTTATTCTTTTTCAAATTCTTCGTTAAGAATTCTTCTTAATTCTTCAATTGTTTCTTTTTCCAGATCAGTTCTGCGCTCCAGTTCTTCTGCCGTAAGGTCAAGTACAGAACGGGCGGTATCACAACCAACTCTTTTTAATTCTTCGATCACCCATGGTTCAATTTCATCTGCAAATTCATCCAGGTTGATATCGAAATCAACTTCTTCTCCTTCATTATCACGGAATACATCTATTTCGTATCCGGTCAATTCGCAGGCAAGTTTGATATTAACACCCCGACGCCCGATTGCAAGAGAAACCTGGTCGGGTTTCAAATATACTTTTGCGTGCATTTTTTCTGTATCCAGATCTATGCTGGTAATTTTCGCGGGTGTTAAAGAACGCTGGATAAGCAATTGCGAATTGGCAGTCCAGTTTATTACGTCAATATTTTCGTTTTTCAATTCACGTACAATTCCATGAATACGGCTACCTTTCATTCCCACACAAGCTCCAACAGGATCGATCCTGTCGTCGTAACTTTCTACAGCCACTTTGGCTCTTTCACCCGGATCACGCACAATCTTTTTAACAACAATCAAGCCGTCAAATATTTCAGGAACTTCTATTTCCAATAATTTTTCAAGGAAAGAAGGGCTCGTACGGGATAAGATGATCACCGCCTGGCTGTTCTTTAATTCTACTTTTTTTACAACCGCTCTGATGGTTTCCCCTTTTTTGAAATAGTCGGTTGGTATTTGCTCAGACTTAGGCAAAAGCATTTCATTGCTTTCTTCATCAAGAATAAGCACTTCTTTTTTCCAAACCTGGTAAACTTCACCAGTAACAATCTCACCTATGCGATCTTCGTATTTTTTTACCAGGATATTTTTCTTCAGGTCGTTGATCCTTGCTGCCAGTGTTTGTTTGCCGGCAAGTATGGCTCTCCGTCCAAATTCTTTTTGAATGTCAACCTCTTCATATAACTCTTCTCCGACCTGATAATCGGGCTCTATTTTAATCGCATCCTTGTACTCAATTTCTGTAAGGGTGTTATACAGATCATCATCGTCAACAATCGTTCGGCGTCGGAAAATTTCCAAATCACCTTTCTGATCGTTTACAATTACATCAAAACATTCGTCGCTTCCGTATTTTTTACGGATCAGGGTTTTAAAAACATCTTCCATCACTTTCATCAGTGTTGGGCGATCAATGTTTTCTGCTTCTTTAAATTCCTGGAAGGAGTCAATTAAATTAATGCTAGCCATATTCCACGCCGGCCTCGATCGATTCCCCGCCGGTCAGGGGTTTTATGTTAATTAAAATTTTATCTGAACTATTGCCTGTTTAATCTCTGCAAAAGGAAGTATTAGTTTTTTCAAAACTGCCTTTTTATTTTTTCCTTCTGTAAATTCAATTTCCAGTTCGCTTTCATTCACTGAAACCAATTTTCCCGTATTTACATTCCCATCTGTCAAACTTACCTCTATTTCCCTTCCAATATTTTTTAAATACTGCCGGTGCATTTTCAGTGGCTCTTCAATTCCGGGGCTGGAAACTTCCAGTGAAAAATCTCCATCGGGATAAATGGCCATTTCTTCCATTATTTTATAAAGCGCCCGGTTTATTTTAATGCACCTTTCAATTCCCAATCCTGTATCTGCATCCAGGTATATCTTGATATTATTGATCGGCCTGATCTTTATATCTACCAAAAATATATCATCTGTTAATAATGGATGTATTAATTTTTGGACTGTTTCTATTTGATTTTCCTTACTCATAATGGCTTACAAAAGAAGAAGGGAACCCCCGGCTCCCTTCTTTCTGTTTCATTTTTCCGTTGCAAATATAATAAACAATGCGTTAACTGCCAAAAACTGTATGTTTTACCGGTTAAAAAATTAACAGCAAAATGTTTTTATGTAGGCATAACTTCGCAGTATGAATATCTTTAAATTACTTTTTGAGCTATTTGTTATCTATCTCGTATATAAATTCATATTTGAATTTATTATTCCTGTTTACAGAGCATCAAAGCATGTAAAGCAAAAAATGAATGATATGCATCAGAATCAGGCAAACCCGGTGAATAATCAATATAACAATGTTCAAAGCACTCCTCCGCCTGAAAAAGCTTCACATAAGGATTATATTGATTATGAAGAAATAAAATAGGTCGATTCCTGGTTTATACCAGTCTTATTATTTATAATTCCGGGAATAATCAAGGTTTTCAATCCGTTCTCCCGGTAAGAGTTGATGCGTAATAAATCCAAGACTGGACGCTGATTCCACATTTTGTAATAAATCATCAATGAACATGGTTTCAGACGGATTAATGCCTGCATCCTGCTGAACAAACCTGTAAATATCTTCATCTGGTTTTCTCATTCCTATTTGATGCGAGTAATACGCTTTTTTAAAAAAAACATCCAGTGAAGGCTGGCCTGTTTGGTTTTGAAAAATTTTTTCAATTGCTGCTTTATGAATGGTATTTGTATTACTTAATAAAAACAGGTTGTATTTGGGTGCCAGTACATTTAAAAATGCAATACTTTCTGTTCTGAAATCGAGCAACATCGCATTCCATGCATCTTTTAACTGCTTTTGATTAATATTTCCGGGACCAGCGTCTGAGAGGTATTTATAAAAAGCATCTTCTGTTAATAAGCCTTTTTCCAGATCATTAAAAACATCATTTGCTTTATACTGTGTATATATATTTTCAAAGTCAGTATATCCCAGATCTTTAAAAGCGGTGATGGTTTTACTGTAATCCAGATTCATAATTACAGCACCGAGGTCGAAGATGATATTTTTTATTCTGCCCATACACTAAACTATGTTGTCGCTTTAAAATTTGACAACTCCTTTTATTATAATACCGGGTTATTTAATCCAGTTAACTTTTAATTTTTTAACATCTTTAGAATTACTGCCGATCATGATCTCGAAATCGCCGGACTCCCAATCATATTTCAGGTCGGCATTGTAAAATTTCAGATCAGCAGGGGTAACAGAGAATGAAACCGTTTTTGTTTCGCCGGCCTGCAAATCAATTTTTTGAAATCCCTTTAATTCCTTCACCGGCCTGGTAACTGAACCAACGAGATCCCTGATATACAATTGAACCACTTCTTTGCCAGAAAAGGTTCCGGTATTGCTAACATTAACCGAAGCCGTTAGTGTTTGATTACCTTTTAATGATGTACTGCTAAGTTTTAAGTCGCTGTAATTATAATCAGTATAGCTCAATCCATAACCGAAAGGATAAAGCGGTTCGTTGGATACATCCAGGTAGCGGGATACATACTTGAATAAGATATCGTCCTTATATGGCCTGCCTGTATTTTTATGATTATAATAAATGGGGATCTGCCCAACATTGTAAGGAAAACTTACGGTAAGTTTGCCCGAAGGATTATAATTTCCTACAAGAACATCTGCAACAGCATTACCTGCTTCCGTTCCAGCAAACCAGGCTTCCACAATAGCATTTACATGATCGTTTTCCCACTCAAGTGTTAAGGGCCTGCCGTTCATTAATACAAGTACTATTGGCTTTCCCGTAACAGCTAAGGCTTTTAATAAATTTTCCTGGCTTTCGGGTAAACCTATATTGCTTCGACTGGCCGCTTCACCGCTCATTCCCTTTGACTCGCCTAAAACAGCAACAATGATATCTGCATTAGAAGCAGTAGTTACTGCTTCATCTATTAATTGCTGAGGGGATTTGTTCTCGATTATTATACCACCACCATCATTGTTTAGCCGTTTTACCAGCAAACTGTCATCCGTAATATTTGCACCTTTAGCGTATATGATATTAAGCCCTGCATTTTTCAGTCCTTCCATTACACTTACATTTTGTTGCCAATCTCCTGCGGCTGCATGCGGGCCGATCATATCGCGTTTATTTTCTGCCAGCGGGCCGATCAATGCAATGACCCCCGTTCTTTTTAATGGAAGGGTTTTATTGTCATTCTTCAACAGAACCATTGATTGTGTTGCAACCTCTTTGGCAAAGTTCCTGTTTGAAACAGTAAAAATTTCCTTTGCCTTTTCTTCTTTCAAATTTTTATACGGGTCTTCAAATAACCCTAATTTATATTTCGCTGCTAAAATTCTCCTGCAGGCCGTTTCGATCTCAGTTAGTGTGATCTTTTTTTGGAGCAACAATTTTTTTAAGTTCGCTGTAAACGCTTCACTCACCATATCCATATCCACCCCTGCTTTTATAGCGAGTTCTGTAACTTTTTCCTGATTCCCTATTCCATGATCCATCATTTCATTGATTGATGTATAATCTGTCACAACAAACCCATTAAAACCCCATTGTTTCCGGAGGATATCTGTAAGCAACCATTTATTTCCCGTAGCTGGTATTGATTCGATTTCATTGAATGAGGTCATAACACTTTCCACGCCGGCATCAACTGCAGCTTTGAACGGAGGTAGGTAAAAATTATACATGGTTTCCCTGCTCATGTCAACGGTATTATAATCCCTGCCAGCTTCAGCAGCTCCATATAATGCAAAATGTTTTACGCATGACATGATAGAGGTATTGTCTTTCAGGTTTTTACCCTGGTATCCCTTTACCATTGCCTTTGCTATCAACGAACCCAGGTAGGGGTCTTCTCCTGCTCCCTCTGAGATCCTTCCCCAACGGGGATCGCGGGATATGTCCACCATTGGACTAAATGTCCAGTTCAATCCATCTGCGGCTGATTCTTCTGCTGCGATTCTTGCAGTGTGTTCAATCATGGTCATATCCCAGCTTGATGCCATGGCCAGGGGAATCGGAAACATGGTAGTATGGCCGTGAATAACATCTAATCCAAAAAATAATGGAATCCCCAATCTTGTTTCTTTAACCGCCATATCCTGTAGTTTGCGTACAGCAGAGGGAGTACGCGTATTGAGCACTGCACCTACATTCCCTTTTTTAATATTTGCTTCAACATCTTTACTCAAGACGGGCCCTGTAACATCTATACCAATAGTTAATAAATTCAGTTGGCCGATCTTTTCTTCCAAAGTCATTTTTTTCATCAGGTTACTTACAAACAGGTTCATTTTTTCATCCGTTGCATTTGCCTGTATTTGTGCATTTGCCTGTTTTGTAACAATTATCAATACAAATAGAATAATTTTCTTCATGTTGAGCTATTTTGATG
This sequence comes from Ferruginibacter sp., assembly GCA_037969135.1. GTDB lineage: Bacteria > Bacteroidota > Bacteroidia > Chitinophagales > Chitinophagaceae > Ferruginibacter. The sequence goes on along the minus strand of JBBKWV010000048.1, from coordinate 365 downwards.
TTTTAAATAATCCATTTTCAATCCACTTTAATAACTTTTATTCTTTCAGAAACGCCGTTTTCATTGATCGCTTCTATTGAAAAATAATAAGTTTTGTCTTTATCCATTGCCTTAAACCAATATTCATTAAAATCATGAACCATGATGCAACTGTATAATTTATCCGGGGCTGTGCCATAGTAAATATTGTATGCGAAGGCATTGTCAACCGGTTGCCATTTAATATATGCACTTCGTTTATCCTTCTCCGTTCGTAATACGAAAAATGTTTTTACCGGTGCCGGTTTAACTCCATTGCCATTTCCAAAGACACGCAAACCGCTGATGGCGAATTTACCTGCAGGCATATGTATATTTTCGAGTTT
>JBBKWV010000047.1:0-15886 GCA_037969135.1 Ferruginibacter sp. | reverse complement strand
GAGCAGCCTTCTTAGCAGCAGCTTTTTTTGGAGCAGCTTTCTTAGCAGCAGCTTTTTTTGGAGCAGCTTTTTTAGCAGCTTTTTTCTTTGTAGCCATTTTTTAAAATTTAATTGGTTAGTAAATAATACTTAAAAATAAATACTATTTTGATACTACCAAAAAAAATTTAAAAAAATTATGCAGAGGCTTCAACAGCGTTTACAGAAACAAAGGTCTTATCGCCTTTTGTTTTTCTGAATTCAACCACACCATCGGTCATTGCAAAAATGGTAAAGTCTCTTCCAATTCCAACATTTTTACCTGGATGGTAAACTGTTCCACGTTGACGAATTATGATGTTTCCGGCAATCGTTGCCTGGCCACCAAATATTTTTACACCCAATCTTTTACTTTGCGAATCTCTTCCGTTTTTTACGGAGCCTTCACCTTTTTTATGTGCCATCGTTTATTAGTTTATTCGTTAATTAGTGTATTCGGTTATTGGCAGGATTGGGTATGTTTATTTCTAAAACAATTCAATCAAAAACCAATCAACTTTTTACTAAGCTATTGCAGTTACTTTTATATGTGTATACTGCGTACGGTGACCGTGTTTTTTACGGAAACCTTTTCTTCTTTTCATTTTAAAAGCGATTACTTTATCGCCTTTAATCAGGTCGCTGAGTATTTCAGCTTTTACAACTGCTTTTACATCTGTACCACTAACGATTGAATCACCGTTGCTGGTAAATAAAACTTCAGAAAATTCAACGGAATCTCCTGCTTTACCCTCGATGTGAGGAACGTATAAGCTGTCTCCTGCTTTTACTTTAAATTGCTGACCTGCGATTTTTACTATTGCTAACATATCATACCCAAATTTAGGACGGCAAAGGTAGGGATTTATACTTATCAGCGTATTGTTTTTTTAATCTTTTTTCTAACATGTTGAATAATATTCTCATTAACAGGGCCTTTTTGCTCCCAGTTGCCTGTCAAATGGCTTTAAAAACTGATATTCTGTATATATTCGTGCATATTTATGAGGCAGTTAAAAAAGATCTTCCATTTTGTATTCAGCTTGTATGCATTTGCTGTTTTCCTGCTTTTAATGTTCCTGTTATTCCCTTTTGTAGTGATCGCTTCGTTTTTTGGTAAAATCAGGGGTGGGAATATGATTTACCGCATTTGCAGGTTTTGGGCTGATGCAGCTTTGATTTGTTGGGTGATCCACCATAAAAACATATATGAAACCATTCACGACCCCCGGCATCCGGTCGTTTTTGTTTTTAATCATATATCCTACCTTGATATTCCATTCTTATTAAAAACATTTAATAAACAAACAATAAGGATACTGGGAAAAGCGGAAATGGCAAAAATCCCCATTTTCGGATATATCTATAAAAAGGCTGCCGTTATGGTTGAAAGAGGAGATGCGGAACATCGGGCAAAAAGTGTAAACATATTAAAAGCCGTTCTTCGAAAAAACATTTCCATCGTCATTGCACCGGAAGGCACTTTTAATATGACCAACAAACCTTTAAAAGAATTCTATAATGGGGCATTCAGGATAGCAATTGAAACAAAAACTCCCATAAAACCCGTTTTGTTTTTAGATGCATATGACCGGCTGAATTATCATTCTGTTTTTTCTTTCTCACCCGGAAGATCACGGGCGGTATTTTTGGAAGAAATAAGTGTAACCGCATTTGAATCTGAAAACCTGGGAGAATTAAAGCAACTCGTTTTCAACAAAATGGAAACAGCGCTTGTTAAATATAATGCCAGTTGGATACAGGACAAATAAATTCAATGACAGAAAAGAACGAAATATCTTTTAGTGAGAATGATTCAGGCTATTGGGCCGAAATCATTTTACCCCTGGCACTGCCGGCTGTTTATACCTATTCGATCCCTAATCATTTATTGTCTTCAGCTATTCCGGGTACCAGGGCAGAAGTAGTATTTGGAAAGAATAAAAAATATGCCGGTATCATCAGGTCAGTGCTGCAAATAAAACCCACTTACAGAACCAAGCCCATCATCAATATTCTGGATGATTATCCTATTTTATTTGAGCCTCAATTAAAATTATGGAATTGGATAAGTCAGTATTATATGTGTACCGAAGGGGAGGTAATGGCTGCAGCATTACCGACGAATTTTAAACTCAGCAGTGAAACAATTCTGATATTTAATGAAGATGCAGGGGATGATTTCTCCCAATTATCCGATGAGGAATTTCTGGTGGCAGAAGCATTGTTGCTTAAAAAACAATTACAGTTAACTGAAGTACAGCAAGTGCTGGACGTTACACATGTTTACCCGGTGATAAAAAGACTGATCGATAAAAAGATCTGCTTCATCTGGGAAAAATTGCATGAACGATACAAGGCTAAGAAAGAAAATTATATAATCATGCAACCCCGGTTTGAGGAGGAGGAAGCATTAGAAGCATTGTTGAATGACTGGAAAGGGGCACCCAAACAAATGGAACTCCTGCTCGCATTTATTCATTTAAAAAATACCGGGACTGAAGTAAGCCAAAAAGCATTGCTGAAAAAATCGGGCGCTTCACCGGCACAATTAAAAAGCTTGTCGGATAAAGGGATACTGATTATTGAGAAAAGGGAAATAGACCGGATAAATTATTTACCCAAAGACATAAAAATAGATTTTGCCTTAAGCGCATCTCAACAAAAATCCCTGGATGAACTGCATCATGCTTTTACCGAAAAAGATGTTTGTCTTTTACATGGTGTTACCGGAAGTGGCAAGACACAATTGTATATAAAGTTGATCGAAGAGCATTTTAATAAAGGAGAACAGGTACTTTACCTCCTCCCTGAGATCGCTTTAACAACGCAGATTGTAAGAAGGCTTCAAAAACATTTCGGTGGAAATATTGCTATTTACCATTCAAAATTCAATGACCAGGAACGCATTGAGATCTGGAACAAAATAAGATCAGGAGAATTGAAAATTATTCTGGGAGCAAGAAGTGCTTTATTCCTTCCTTTTAAAGAATTGGGGTTTGTGATCGTTGATGAAGAGCATGACAGTTCATATAAGCAACAGGATCCTGCGCCAAGGTATAATGCCAGAGATGCGGCCATTTATTACGCAACATTGTTTAAAACGGCTAACAATGCTTCAGGTGCAAAAGTTTTACTGGGGTCTGCAACACCTTCAGTGGAGTCTTATTTCAATGCCATGCAGCAAAAATATTCCCTCGTTCATTTAGAGGAGAGATTTGGAGGGATCAAATTACCCGTAATTGAAATAGTAAATACCAGGCAGGTGGTTCAAAAGGGTAAAGTAATGATCAGTCCGCAATTAAAGGAAGCTATTCAACTAGCCCTGGATGCAGATAAGCAGGTTATCCTTTTTCAAAACAGGAGAGGGTACAATCCTTATCTGATCTGCGGAGCCTGTGGTTTTATTCCACAGTGTACCCATTGCGATGTTTCATTAACCCTGCACAAATACAGCAACAAATTACATTGTCATTATTGCGGCAGCACGTATGCGAAGTTAATAACCTGTCCGGCATGTGGCAGCAATCAATGGCTGGAGAAAAATTTTGGTACAGAAAAAATCGAAGAGCAACTGGAAGCAGATTTTTCCTCCTACAAAATTGCCCGGATGGATGTTGACAGTGTGAGAGGCAAATCGGCACATGATAACCTGATTCAATTATTTGAACAACGCCGGTTGGATATATTGGTTGGCACACAAATGGTTGTAAAAGGATTGGATTTCGATAATGTCAGCCTGGTTGGAATACTGGATGCAGATGGTTTATTAAGTTTTGCTGATTTCCGGGCAAATGAAAGGGCTTTTCAACTCATGGAGCAGGTGAGTGGCAGGGCAGGAAGAAAGGATAAGCAGGGCAAAGTGATCATCCAGGCAGTAAATGTAAAACACCCGGTAATCAGTATGGTGCAAAAACATGATTACGCGGAATTTTATCAATATGAAATGGAGAGCCGCAGAGCATTTTTTTATCCTCCATTCAGCAGGATCGTACTGCTCACTTTAAAACATAAGGTTAAAGAAGTTTTAGACGCGGCTGCAGAAAAACTGGCTGTATTGCTTCGGCAGGATCTGAATGATTTTGTAGTAGGGCCGGCAACACCGGTCATTGGTCGTGCAAGAAATCAATACCTTTCTGAACTCCTTATAAAATTACCAAAGGAACCAGGCATGAGTCTGACTTATAAAAAGGTTATCAGAAATCACATAAATTTATTGCAGGCCGAAAAGCAATTCAAATCAGTAACGGTTATTGCTGATGTGGATACAAACTAAACAACGAACAATGATCCGGGAAAATATTTCACTGAAAAACTTCAATACGTTTGGGATAAATACCATGGCAAAACAATTTGCCAGCTTTAAGAACCTGGATGAATTAAATGCATTGATGCCTTCGGTAAATTCCAAAACGATCATCCTGGGTGCCGGGAGTAATATTTTATTCTGTCAAAATATTGTTGGACTGGTCATTAAAAATGAGATCGATGGGATCGAGAAATTTCAGGAAACAGCCGAACATGTTTTTGTAAAAGCAGGTGCCGGGATAAACTGGCACAGCTTTGTTTTGTATTGCCTGGATAATGGTTATGCCGGTGTGGAAAATCTGGCATTGATTCCCGGAAATGTTGGAGCATCACCCATGCAGAATATCGGAGCATACGGAGTGGAGATCAAAGATGTTTTTCATTCCCTGGAAGCATTTGATCTGGAAGAAAAGAAGTTAATTGTTTTTGATAAAGCTTCCTGTGCCTTTGGTTACCGCGAAAGCGTTTTCAAGAATATATATAAAGGAAGATTTATTATTCTTTCTGTTACGTATAAGCTGTCAAAGAAGCCTGTGTTTAATACTTCTTACGGAGCTATAGAAACGGAGCTGGAAAAAATGAATGTGCAGGAATTGAGCATCCGGGCAATTGCTGAGGCAGTGATCAGTATCCGCAGCAGTAAATTACCCGACCCAAAAAAGATCGGCAATGCCGGAAGTTTTTTCAAAAACCCTGAAATTGGAATTACCCGGTTTGAAAAATTGAAAGCAAGATTTCCGGGCATTATCGGTTATACCCTCGAAAACGGGAACGTAAAATTAGCTGCCGGATGGTTGATAGAACATTGCGGCCCCGAAGAGGGCAAAAGCTGGAAAGGATTCCGCTCAGGTGATGCCGGTTGTCATGAAAAACAGGCATTGGTATTGCTGAATTATGGAAATGCTTCGGGTAGGGAAATATTTGAACTGAGTGCTTCTATTTTGAAATCTGTCCAGGAAAAATTTGATGTACTCCTTGAGAGAGAAGTGAACATAGTTTAAAATCCGGATCCATTTTTTAAACTTACTGCTGACGTAAACAAAAATTACATATTTTCGCCGCCATATTTTAATTATCAGTCACTCACTTATTTTATGAAAAAACTTATTGTTTTAATTTTGATTTTATCTGCCGGACCAATTTCACAGGCCCAGTTATCGGTCGGAGCTGCTTTGGGTAGCTTTCGTGTTCGCGGTTTAAGTGACCGGGTAAAAGGTTTTGGTCCGAATTTACGGGTGGAATACGTTGGTGAAAATGAAACACAGCAGTTCTATCTGGATGCGGCAATTTACAATGCAAAAGTAAATGATGGTTCTACCACAACTATTGTTGATGAGCTGGGCAGTCTGGTTGGATATGCCAAAACTACACAGGCCTACCACATTCAGTATATTCAACTGGGATTTAAGAGAGCATTGGCCGGTGATTTTACAGATACAAAATTCAATTTTTTTCTGGGGGCAGGTGGCGCAATGGCTTTTGAACAGGTGTTTTACAAATATGAACTTACCGGATATAAATTACCGGATGATAAGATCACACAAATATTGTTTGGATTTCATTTTAATGCCGGGATGCAATGGCGCATCAAACCATTTGTTCTGGAATTGAGAGGCAACTTTGATATGATGACAAAACCTATCGAAATTGCAGGTGGAGAGAATCACTCTTATTTTCTGACTTCAACCAGGATCGGCATCGTTTATCCATTAACGAAATATTGATATTTGAAATTGAGTCAGACCATTCGAATGGCCCGACTCAATTGCTCAATTAAAATCTTCTTCATTGAAATCTTCTTCACTAAAATGCTGAGATCCTAAATTCAGCATACTGCCCATCAGATCCTTAAATTCAATTTTCCCTTCCAGTATCTTTTTACTGATAAGTGAATAGGAAGCAAGTCCATGCAACACAAATTCCATCAACAGGGCGTCTTCCATATCTGTTCCCGAGTTGAAATATTTTTTTACCAATGCATGTAATCCATCAACCTGATATAACAAGTTAACCTTGTCAGCATCTTTTGTATCCAGAAAAATATTTAGATTATTCCCTGCATCAAACCATCGGGAAATAGATTTGTACGGATTTTCTACAGGGTTATCATTTGACTTTTTTTTCTTTATAGTTTCCGGGTTCGGGAAATATTGAACGAATTGGGTTCGTATTGCACGATCCAGCAGATTGTATGCAACCTGGTAGGGGCCTTCCTGTTCCCCTTCATAAACCAGTTCAATTTTTCCGGTGATAGACGGGATGATGCCGGTAAGATCACTTAACCATACCTGTGTTATCTTTTCATCATTGATGATGGCCCTTCTTTCTGCAGCACTTACTGCGTTTTCATAAGCTGCAATTGTAAGCCGTGCACTGACACCGCTTTTTTTATCAACCAGTTCATTTTCCCTGGCTTCAAATGCTACCTGTTCGATAAGCCTTTTAACCAGATCGCTCACTTTTACTTTCTTTTGTTGCTCCTCATTGATCGAAGCCTCCTGTTCAGTAATTGCAAGAGAAGTTTCTATTGTTTTGGGATAATGCGTAAGTATCTGGCTTTCTATCCGGTCTTTCAAAGGAGTTACAATACTTCCCCTGTTTGTATAGTCTTCCGGGTTTGCTGTAAAAACAAACATCAGGTCAAGGGGCAATCTTAATTTAAAACCACGTATCTGCAGGTCGCCTTCTTCCAGAATATTGAAAAGGGAAACCTGTATCCTTGCCTGCAGATCGGGCAATTCATTTATTACGAAAATACATCGGTTGCTGCGGGGTATGATGCCATAATGTAATACGCGTTCATCGGCAAAACTCAATTTTAAATTAGCTGCTTTAATGGGATCAATATCTCCGATCAGATCGGCAACACTCACATCCGGGGTGGCTAATTTTTCGGCATATCTTTTACTCCTGTGCAACCATTCGATCGGGCAGTCATCTCCTTTTTCATTTATCAGATCAACAGCATATCTGGATATTGGATGGAAGGGATCGTCATTAATTTCAGATCCTGCAATGATGGGAATATATTCATCCAGCAGATCGATCATCAATCTTGCCATTCTTGTTTTTGCCTGGCCCCGCAATCCAAGGAATAATATATTATGCCGGCTGAGCAGGGCACGTTCTGTATCCGGTATTACACTGTCTTCATATCCCAATATGCCGGGAAAAGAATTTTCCTTTGCTTTGATTTTTATTACCAGGTTATCCCTTATCTCTTCCTTTATGGATCTGGAGATGTATCCGCTTTTTTTTAATGCTCCCAGTGTTTTGATCTTGATATTTGTCATTTAATCCTTCTTATAGTTTAGAATACAATTTTTTTCTTTTTCCGAAATATTTATTTCCGCAAAATGCCCTGCTGGTATTGCTGCCATACTGATGGCATCCAGTAAATTTACCGAATTTTGAAAAGTTGCATCACGGGTTGATTTGATGAGGATCATGAGGTCTTCCGGTTTGTTGTTTTTCTTTTCCTCTTTCAATAACAGCGAAACTGCATTGAATGTAATTTTTTCCATTCGGCTGCAATCTGTGTTGCGATAATAATACAGATCATCACTGCCGGATACTAAAAAAGATAATGCATTTTTTACAACAAGAGTGGATCCGGGATCATTGATCGTTTCATTTGTCTGCCTGTCGTTTGCCTGTCTCTGTTTAATCAGATCAAGCAAAGCGGCCACATTGTCTTTTTTTTCTGCTTCTTTATTTTTATGGATGAAATAAAAAACAGCAGATGTTACAGTTGCGCCGATGACAATGCCAATAATAATTTTTTTCATTTCCTTTTTTAATATTTAAAAGGGGTTACAATAAGATCAATAAACTGTTTTTCTTTTTCCGCTTTCAAAATCTTTGAACATAAAAGCACCCAGTTTATCCAGCGAAGCAAAAAAGGCCTTGCCGTTATTGGTTTCCGTAAATTCCTGAACAAATCGTTGCAGGTATGGGTCGCTGGCTATCATAAATGTTGTGACAGGAATTTTTAATTTCTTGCATTGTGTGGCGAGGCTCAGGCAACGGTTCAATATTTTTCTATCTACCCCAAAACTATTTTTATAATATTTCTTCCCCACTTTTAAACAGGTGGGTTTGCCATCTGTGATCATAAAGATCTGCTTATTGGGATTGCGCCTTTTTCTCAAAAGATCCATGGCCAGTTCCAGTCCGGCAACGGTGTTGGTATGATAAGGGCCAACCTGAAGATAGGGGAGGTCTTTTACTTCTATTGTCCAGGCGTCATTGCCAAAGACCACAATGTCCAATGTGTCTTTGGGATATTTTGTCTGGATCAATTCGCTCAAAGCCATGGCCACTTTTTTTGCAGGGGTAATCCGGTCTTCTCCATAGAGGATCATGGAATGAGAAATGTCGATCATCAAAACAGTAGATGTCTGTGATTTAAAATCGGTTTCCCTGATCTCCAGGTCATCTTCATGCAGGTGAAAACTTTCTATCCCATGGTTGATCTGTGCATTGCGTATGGATGCTGAGAAATCAATTTGCTCCATTGTATCTCCAAAACGGAAAGGCCTTGTTTCGGGATTTATTTCATCTCCTCCACCCGGTTTAAAGGTCTGGTGATTACCCTGTTTTGTTTTTTTAAGTTTACCAAAAATTTCTTCCAGGCTTTTTTTGCGGATACCCTGCTCCGTTTTTGCCGTTATTTTAATTTCCCCATTTTGTTTATTCTCATCGATATATCCTTTGTCCTTCAGATCTTCCAGAAAATCGCCGATCCCATAATCTGCATCAGTAAGATTATATTCCTTATCGAGTTCATTCAACCATTGCATGGCTTCATTAAAGTCACCGCTTGTATGGGTAAGTAATTGCATGAAAAGATCAAGCAGTTTTTCAAAACTGCTTTTAGCATTTTCAGAAGGATCGTATTTTGAAAAATTAAAACTACGCATCGGGATTATTTAAAAGCTATTGTGCCGGGTAATATGTCTTTATTAATTTAATTGCATAAGTGAATAAACATTTCCGGAATAGTAAAAAACAGATACCCCGGATTTGTCACAATGTACATAACAATTAATTTGCCTGTTTTGTTCTGATGTTAAATTAAAGATCCCGGTTGCTTTTACAACCGGGATCTTTAATCATTCAAAGACAGCATTTCGCAGCTGTGAAAATTATTTTTTCTGAATATCTGCCGGCTGAATAGGAACCGTTTGGATGCTGCCTGCATTTTCTACAGGAGGAGGAAGCTGGTTCCTAAACTGTTGTTCCAGGGACATCAAACCTTTTAATAAGTTTTGATTGCGGTCCTCTTCATAACCAAGGCTTTCTCTTTTTGCATCCGGAAGGCTTTGATAATAAGCAACCTGTTGCTCCATGTCTTTCTTCAGGCTTCTGATCACTTTATCTGCCAATACTGTATCACCGGCTTTAAAAGCAGCATATAAAAATTGCAGAGAGATCTGGTTCTGTTGCTGGTTGCGGCTCACCATTCCGTATGAGAAATTTTGTTCCAGCATCATTTTGTCTGCTTTGTTCAGCAATTTTTTTGCTTCCTCTTTGCGGTCTGCATCAGCCAGGTTACCTGCAGCCTGTGCAAAAGCCAAACGGATACTGTTTAAATGACGGCGGTTTTCTTCATCAAAATAAACACCTGGTTTATCTGCATTTCCAAATACAAATTTGTTCATCATCTTATCAAATATCCAGTCTTTATTTACTTCGCCGTTTTTAACCGGCACCAACCTGTACGTAAGACCATCCTGACGCAGGTAATCCTGGAAACCAAGTTCACCATAAGGTGAAGTGAAATAGATCGGGCGTTTCCATTTATTGGCAGCAATGATATTGAGGATCGCAGCATCATTTTTATAAAGCACATTTTTTTGAATGTCGAATTGCACGGAAGTTACAATACTGTCATTCGCATTTACGGTTCCGTTTTTTCGTACCAATTCGGCATCTACAGGAACCATTACTTTTTTTGACGGGAAAACATTCAGCAGACTGCCATCTCTTCCCTGTTCCATTTTTGCGGGATCATCACTGCCGGCATAATCTTTCATCATGGTATACAGATCCATGTATTGATTTGGATCGATACCCGGTTTCGGCGCATTGAAAATAGCATCTCTGTTTGCTCCTTCAATCTGTGCCGCGGTCCAGATGGGATCAATGGGATCACTTTGATTTACTTTATATCTTAACTGGTTTATATACCAATCTGTTCCAAGCAAACTGCTGTTAATTACCCGTATATCCGGACGGATACCCTGCACTTCCTGCGCATACCACAACGGGTAGGTGTCGTTATCACCAAAGGAAATGACAATAGCATTGGGAGCACAACTTTCCAGGTAATCTGTAGCCAGGTCTCTTGCCAAAACTTTGTTGCTGCGGTCATGATCATCCCATTCCTGGTTGGCCATGATAACCGGAACCAGTAACAGACATATGGCACCTGCAACCAAATGAGCCGTTTTTATATTTTTAATATATTTAAACAAAAAGTCTGATACATAAAGTACACCAAGGCCAATCCAGATTGCAAAGGCATAAAAGGATCCTACATAAGCATAGTCCCGCTCACGGGGTTGGTTACCTGCCTGATTCAGGTAAAGGCAAATGGCAAACCCTGTAAAGAAAAACAATAAGCCTGTTACAACAAAATCGCGGTTGTCTTTTTTCAGTTGATAAAATAAACCCAGTAATCCCAGGATAAATGGAAGCGCAAACAAGCTATTATTTGCTTTATTGTGTTTTATACTGTCGGGTAAATTATTTTGATTTCCCAAACGGATCTGGTCAACAAAACCTATGCCCGTTTTCCAGTTTCCATCTCTAACATTGCCCATATTAACACCCTGGATATCGTTCTGCTTTCCCGAAAAATTCCACATGAAATACCTCCAATACATCCAGTTTATCTGGTAACTCATAAAAAAACTGATGTTTTCAGCCATTGTCGGGGGTCTATCCCAGTTCCCTTGCTGGTCTTTCCCGATTCCGGCCCAATCAGCATAATAATTTGCATGCCCCTGATCATTGCTCTGATCCCACATCCTGGGAAAGAAATGCATGTCTTCGGGTGCATAAACATATTCTACTTTTCTTCCGGTCTTTTCATATTTACCGTTAGATTTTAAATAAGTATCTGTGGTCTTGCTTTCCTGAATTTCTGCTGTAAAATCCTGACCAAATAAAATGGGCCAATCGCCGTATTGATCGCGGCTTACATAACCAACCAGACTCACCGGGTTATCCACATTAAACATATCAACAGAAGGATCAGCACTGCTGCGTATCATGGTTGTAAAATAGGTTGAATAGCCCATCAACATGAAAACAAAACTCCACAATCCTAATTTTAAAAAATTCCAGTCTTTTTTGTTTGCCAGCCGGAGTCCGAAAAATACAAGCACCCCAATCAAGACAAAGAAAAATGCAAAGCCCGAATAAAAAGGCATTCCGAAATCGTTTACGAATAAAATATCTAAATTCCCTGCACCCTTTATGCTCCAGACAATAACGGCTTTTTGCACCAGCCCTGTGATCATACATCCTATAAGGAAAGCAAAGAAAGCGCCCCATTTGGTTACTTTGTATCGCTTAAAATAATAGATCATTACAATGGCCGGGATGGTCAGGAGGTTTAATAAATGCACTCCAATGGATAAACCCATCAGGTAAAAGATCAGGATAATCCACCTGTCGGCCTTGGTAAAATGTCCTTTAATACCTGCTTCCTGTTCTTCAGTAACATTATGTTCCCACTTTAACATGGCCCAGAAAACGATGGCTGTAAAAAAAGAAGATAGTGCATACACTTCACCTTCCACAGCGCTGTACCAGAATGAATCGGAAAAAGTATAAGCCAAAGCACCAACGATTCCGGCAGCCATGATGCCAACCAGTTTATCATTGTTTAACGGGGTTCCGTCTTTTTGAACAATTTTACGGGCAAAATGGGTAATGCTCCAGAAAAGGAACAAAATGGTAAAACCACTTGCCAGGGCACTCATGAGATTAATACCTGTAGCGGCATGTTGCGGATCAAAGGGAGCCATGAATAACCGGCCCAGTAATACAAACAGGGGAGCACCCGGTGGATGCGGTATTTGCAATTTATATGCACTGGAAGCAAATTCACCGCAATCCCAGAAGCTGCCGGTAGCTTCCATTGTCATGATATAAACTGAACAGGCGATGATACAAACGATCCAGCCGGTTATGTTATTAATTCTTTTAAAATGCATATGGTTGTTAGTTATAAGTGGGGCAAATATAATCATGTTTGCTTTTGGGTGGCATTGTGAGTAGTATTTTTACACTTTTTTTGTTTTTCAACTATTTTCATCAGTATATAAATCAGTTATTTACAACAATAAAATCCTTCCAGTTTCCATTTAATAATTTGCAATCTGCAATTCAACGGCATCTGCGTTTCTATATCTTTACACCCAATGAAAAAAGCGTTCATACAATTACATATAGCCGTTTTTCTTGCAGGCTTTACGGCAATACTTGGTAAACTCATCTTATTAAATGAAGGCTTGCTGGTTTGGTACCGGTTATTTCTAACGGTCATTGTTTTGGGAGCAATAATGTATTTTAAAAAGCAATTGATCCGTATTCAAATAAAAGATGTTTTTAAAATTGCTGCTGTAGGTCTCATTATTGCGGTTCATTGGGTTACATTTTATGGCAGTGTAAAATATGCCAACGTTTCTGTTGCGTTGGTTTGCTTTTCAGCTACCGGTTTTTTTACTGCCATCTTTGAGCCAATTATATTGAGAAAAAAACTGGTTCTGGTTGAATTGCTGCTTGGGCTCTTAGCCATATCAGGTATTTACATCATTTTTGATTTTCATCCTCAATTTAAAGTCGGGATCATATTTGGAATTATATCTGCAATGGGAAGTGCATTATTCCCTGTTTTTAATAAGCAACTACTTGTAAGATTTACTCCCCGTACATTGACATTGTATGAGTTGGGTGGAGGATTGATTGCACTTACCCTGTTATTACCCTTTTATCTTTCCCGTTTTTCTGCACAGTATTATGTCCCGTCGCTGACAGATTGGTGGTGGTTGATCATTTTAGCCGTTTTATGCACCGTTGTAAGTTTCGACCTGCAATTGAATGCATTGAAAAAGATCTCTGCATTTACTGCAAACCTTACCTATAACCTTGAACCGGTTTATGGTATACTGATGGCATTTATTTTTTTTCAGGAGAATAAACAATTTGAGCAAGCATTTTTTATTGGCCTGGGATTGATCTTATTGGCCATAATATTACAGACACTGCGGGTATTCCGAAATCCCAATGATCACAGATAGATAATTTGAGATTCCATCTTTGCAAAAGACCTGAACATGGCACTTACACCACAATATTTATCTTCTGATAATTGAACGGCCTTTTCCATTTTTAATTTATCCTCATCGGCCATTTTTATTTTATAAATGATCTTTACTTCTTTATATGTTTGGGGAATTTCTTCTGTGAGTCCTGCAACGATATCAATGGAGAAGTTAGAAAAAATAACTCTCATTTTAGTTAAAATAGAAACAACATCTATACCGGTACAGCCGGCCAGTGATGCAAGCATCAGTCTCTTAGGGCTAGGACCTTCTGCAATCCCTTCACTGTTGGAATCAGTAATGATAAGATGTTCATTTATATGAGAAGTAAATGACATTCTCTGGTTATGTGTGGTACTTATATTATGTGTATCCATGGCTTTATTTCAGTGTTTATTTATTGTATTATCAGGGTAGTTGGAAGATTTTATTGTGATTTTCCAAAAATAGTTGATATTAAACATTAATTATTGAGTTAAATCCCTACCTTTGCCGTCCAAAAATAAGGAATATGGCCAGAGTATGTCAGGTAACAGGAAAGAGACCCATTACAGGTAATAAGGTTTCTCATTCAAATATAAAAACGAAGCGCAGGTTTTTACCCAATTTGCAAACCAAGCGTTATTTTTTAGCGGAAGAAGATAAATGGGTAACTATGAAAATATCTTCCGAAGCAATCAGAACCATTAATAAGAATGGTTTGTATTCTGTGGTAAAAGGAATGCGTGCTGCAGGTGTAAAAATTTAATTAGTTTTTTCTAAAATCTCATAAAATGGCAAAGAAAGGAAACAGGGTACAGGTAATAATGGAGTGTACTGAGCACAAGACCAGCGGTCTGCCAGGTACAAGCCGGTATATCTCAACCAAGAACAAAAAAAATACTCCTGAGCGTCTGGAGTTAAAAAAGTTCAACCCGATACTTAAAAAAGTAACAGTTCATAAAGAAATTAAATAATTAACCGATTTGGCAGTTTGTAAGTATTTTCATTTTTGAGATCCTGCAAACTAATTCATCACCAGATCTTCAAATAAGCAATCATGGCAAAAGCAGCTAAAACCGCGATAAAAACCAAAGACCAGAAAGCAGCAGCAGATGCTAAAAACTGGACCAAAGTTATTCGTACAGTACGCAGTCCTAAAACAGGTGCATACACATTCAAAGAAGCAATCGTTCACAAAGAAAAGATCAAGGATTTTTTGGGTGAAGGAAAATAAGAAAACATCTTATTATAAAATTATAAATCAAGCTTTCCGGAAAACGGAAGGCTTTCTTTATTTATAGCAGAATCCACCTGAATTAAAATTATAATTAAATCAGAGCTGATTAAATCATTATTTTGCAAACAGTGGATTTCATAGAACTAAATTTCAATTATGGGTTTATTCGATAAATTATTTGGTAAAAAGGAACAACAGGAAACTATTGATCAGGGTTTACAAAAGACCCGTGAAGGTTTTTTTGGAAAAATAACGAAAGCCATTGCTGGAAAAAGTACGGTAGATGAAGAACTGCTGGATAACCTGGAACAGGCCCTGGTTGCAGCAGATATAGGAGTAGAAACAACCATAAAAATCATTGATCAATTAGAAAAAAGAGTAGCAAAAGATAAATATCTGAATACAAAAGAACTGTATGGGATATTAAAACAGGAAATTCAGGATCTGCTTGTTCCGGCAATAAAGGATATCAGTTATATTAATTATGAATTGCCAACGGGCCACCAACCGCACGTTATTTTGGTTGTAGGGGTAAACGGTGTTGGAAAAACGACTACCATTGGAAAACTGGCACATAATTTTTCCCTGGCCGGAAAATCTGTTTTATTGGGAGCTGCAGATACTTTCAGGGCAGCTGCGGTTGACCAGTTGACAATCTGGAGCGAAAGAACAAAAGTACCGATTGTGAAAAAAGAAATGGGAAGTGACCCTGCTTCCGTTGCGTATGATACAGTTATAAGTGCGATAGCCAGAAAATCAGATGTGGTATTGATTGATACTGCCGGAAGGCTCCACAACAAAATTCACCTGATGGATGAATTGAGTAAAATCAAAAAAGTGATCCAGAAAGTTATACCGGATGCGCCGCATGAAGTATTGCTGGTTTTAGATGGAAGTACAGGCCAGAATGCATTGGAACAGGCAAAGCATTTTACGGCAGCTACCGAAGTTACCGCACTTGCAATCACAAAATTGGATGGAACCGCAAAAGGGGGAGTAGTAA
>JBBKWV010000046.1:0-13135 GCA_037969135.1 Ferruginibacter sp. | reverse complement strand
AGTGATTACTCTTTTCAACGTGACCCGAAAAAATTTGCTGAAACCATCAAAGCATCTCATACCAAGGGCTTCAAAAATGAAAGTATCAGCAGGTTGCTCGGGGTAATGAATCAGAACGTGAACATTTACAGCAATTATGTAAATGTGATGGATAAGGATTTTATAAGTCCCTTTAATGACAATGGAGACATCTACTACAATTTCAATGTAACGGATACACAGCAGATCAATGGTGAAAAAGTATTTCATTTTACTTTTAAACCCAAACGTCCGGGTCAAAGTACATTTGAAGGAGATGCCTGGGTGGTTTCCAGAACATTCCAGATTCAGAAGATCTCCATGTATATTGGTGAGGAAGCCAATATTAATTTTATCGACAGGCTTAGTATTTTTCAGGAATTTCATGCCATCAACGATTCCATTTACTTTTTAACCAGGGATAAATTTTTTGCAGATTTTCGTGTACTTGGAAAAAACACGTTGACATTGATCGGAAGAAAAACCACTTCCTATAAAGACATCGTCATCAACAGTGATTCCCTGACCAATAATTTTAAGGATCAGAACATAGCAGAAGTCATTAAAACGGTGGAGGATGTGAATGTACAATCCGATTCTGTCTGGAATACATTGCGGCATGATACTTTATCCGCCAATGAAAAAGCTATCTACAGTACAATTGATAAATTGCTGGAAATGCCCAAATTCATGCGTTTTCAGCGAACACTCCGGTTTGTGGCAACCGGATATAAGGATATTGGAAATGTAGAGATCGGACCCTGGTTTAACTGGGTAAGCTCAAATCAATGGGAAGGAACCCGTCTCCGATTCGATCTGGGAACCAATACCGGCTTTCATAAAAAATTGTATCTGCATTCTTATCTTGCCTATGGTTTTAAGGATAAAAAATTTAAAGGTCTGGCTGAAGCATATTATATTCTGAAAAGAGAACCTACCCGAACCAAATTACATGCATCCTATATCAGTGATATCGATAATGGTCCAAGCCAGATCGGAGAAGTAAGTCAGGATAATATTTTTACGATCGCTGTACGCAAACCCAATGCTACCCGTAAGTTTATCGAAATAAAAACATGGCAGTTTGATGTTTTAAATGAGTGGGGTAAAGGGTTTTCAACAGAATTGTTTATTTCTCACCGCAAATTTGACCCCTTACTTAATTTGCCTTTAAAAAGTAATTTCCCGGTTAGTACCGGAGAATCGCTTACAAGTTTTGATATCGCCCTGAAAATCCGCTTTGCATACCTGGAACAGTTTTTAGAAGGAGATTATTTTCGTTATTCACTTGGCACAAAGTATCCCATTGCTGAACTGATGTATACCAAAGGGTTTCCCGGCATTTTTAAAAGTGCCTATAATTATTCAAAACTGTCGCTTACTATTAAAGACAAAATGAAGATCTCACCCCTGGGAACTTTATCTTATAAGATTTCTGCCGGAAAAATATACGGCACATTGCCATTTGCATTGCTGGAAGTGCATCCGGGCAACGATTTACGTTATTACAACGGATCCAGTTTCAACCTTATGAACCGGTTTGAATATATCAGTGATCAATATGCAGGGGTCAATATCGAACACAATATAGGATCGGGAATATTCAGGTTTACTTCGCTTACCCGTAAACTTAAGTGGAGACAATTCTGGAATGTGAAAACCATTTGGGGCTCCCTGAATTCTGAAAACAGATCATTAAATGGCAGTACATTTAAAACCCTGAATGGGGGAAATTATACCGAAATAGGAACGGGAATCGACAATATTTTTAAAATATTCAGACTCGATTTTGTCTGGAGATTGAATCCGCCTGCAGAAATCCCTCAATATTCCCGTTTTGGTATTTTTGGCAGTTTCCAGTTCCAATTCTGATTTGTATGGACATTCTTATTTATCCCAACAAACAGACTCCCGAAAAATAAAATATCTTTGCAAAAATTTGAGATACACGCATGGATAAAAATTTTAATCCCGATAAACAACATACGCTTTCAGGGCCTATAAATATTTCTGGTACCGGACTTCATACCGGCATCAATGTAGATATGGTATTAAAGCCCGCAAACCCGGGGTTTGGCTACCAGTTTCAAAGAACAGATCTTCCGGACAGCCCGATAATAAAAGCAGACTGTGACCTTGTTACAGAGACTTCCAGGGGAACAACATTGGAGAAAGATAATGCAAAGGTTAGCACAGTAGAACATATACTGGCAGCCTTGGTAGGTATGGGGGTAGATAACTGTCTTATTGAAGTAAATGGCCCAGAAATCCCCATCATTGATGGAAGCAGCGGCCCTTTTGTTGATATTATTGAAAAAACCGGGGTGCTTGAACAGGATGCAACAAAAGTTTGGTATAGCATTGATACCAATATATCCTTATATGACGAAAAGAAGCGTGTAGAAATGACTGCACTTCCTGCAACCAATTATGAAATTACCACCCTTATAGATTTTAACAGCCCGGTTTTGGGTACACAGCATGCGAGTTTAAAAAGCCTGAAGGAATTTAAAACGGAAATTGCTCCCTGCCGTACTTTTTGTTTTTTGCATGAACTGGAAATGCTGATTGATAATAACCTCATTAAAGGTGGCGATATCAATAATGCCATTGTTATTGTAGATAAAGCAGTAACAGAATCAGAAATGGGAAGGCTTGCAAAAGCATTCGGCCGAACAAAGGTTGAAGTTAAAAGCGAAGGGTACCTGAACAACCTTGAACTGCGTTTTCCAAATGAACCGGCCAGGCATAAATTACTGGATGTTGTTGGAGACCTTGCGCTGATCGGCTATCCGATCAAGGCACATATCATTGCCAACAGGCCCGGTCACAGCAGCAACGTGGAGTTTGCAAAAAAGATTAAACAGTACATCAAAAAAAACAAACACACAAAGGACATTCCTATCTACGATCCCAACCAGCCTGCGGTATATTCCCAACAGCAGATTGAAAAAACTTTGCCGCACCGCTATCCATTTTTGCTCGTTGATAAAATTATTGAACTCACAACCGATTGCATTGTTGGAATTAAGAATGTTACTTTCAATGAATATTTTTTTCAGGGACACTTTCCAGGTAATCCGGTTATGCCCGGTGTATTACAAATAGAAGCACTCGCACAAACGGGAGGAATTCTTTGTATAAATGCAATGCCAAAAGGAACTTATGATACGTATTTTTTGAAAGTTGACAAGTGCAAGTTTAAACAAAAAGTGGTGCCTGGAGATAGTATGATCCTGAAAATGGAACTGATCGAACCCATTCGTCGAGGCATTTGCGTTATGAGAGGAAGTGTTTATGTTGGTAATAAACTTTGCACGGAAGGTGAATTTACAGCACAGCTTGTTAAGAGAACCTGAATTAAATAAGAAAGCAGCTAAAATTCAAAAAGAAAGATTAATATTTTAAATTACAGATTCAGCAAATAATCATATCACTCAATTTCAATTAACCAAATGATTCATCCGCATACATATATACATCCAAATGCCAAGCTGGCCACCAATGTAAAAATTGATCCATTCAGTGTTATTCATCAAAACGTTGAAATTGGCAAAGGAACCTGGATAGGAAGCAGTGTAACCATTATGGAAGGAGCAAGAATTGGCAACAACTGCCGCATATTTCCGGGAGCTGTTATAGCAGGAATTCCGCAGGACCTGAAATATGAAGGTGAAAATACCACTGTAGAGATCGGCGATAATACAACTATTCGTGAATTTGTAAGTATCAACCGCGGCAGTAAGGATAAATGGACAACGAAGGTTGGAGATAATTGCCTGATCATGGCGTACAGCCATATTGCCCATGATTGTGTTGTGGGTAATAATTGCATTATGAGCAACAATACCCAGATGGCCGGCCATGTAGTTTTGGGTGATTATGCGATCCTTGCCGGAATGTGTGCCATTCACCAGTTTGTAAAAATTGGTCAGCATGCATTCGTAGCCGGTGGTTCATTGGTGAGTAAAGATGTTCCGCCATATATAAAAGCGGGCCGTACTCCATTAAGTTATGCCGGGGTTAATTCTGTTGGATTAAAACGTCGTGGATTTTCCCTGACAAGAATAAACCAGATCCTGGATATTTACCGCATCATTTATAATAAGAATCTGAATACATCCCAGGCATTGAATTTCATTGAAGAAGAACTTCCGGCAACAGATGAAAGAGATGAGATAGTAACTTTTATCCGTGAAAGTGGCCGGGGCATTATTAAACGTTTTGGCAAGGGAAACATGGAAGATGAATAGTTCAGGTTCTTTAAAAGATTCTCTTTTTAAATTTTTCTTTCAAAATTTTACATCTTTTATATAACAGTAAAAATGTAAGATCCAGTTAATCTGGGTTAAAATACAATGCAAATTACATTAACCAATACCGGTAAGCGATATAACAGGGAATGGATATTCCGTCACATTGATTATACATTCATTACCGGCAGATCCTATGCAATAACCGGACCCAACGGTTCGGGAAAATCCACTCTTTTACAGGTGATCGCAGGTGCTGTTCAACAAAGTGAGGGCTCCATAAATTTTACATCAAATGGTATGGAAAGCACCCCTTACCAACAGCTTTCACTTGCAACTCCGTATATGGAACTCATTGAGGAAATGACTGCAACGGAACAGCTCAACTTTCATGCATCCTTTAAAAAACTTACCATTCCGGTTCCAGAAATGCTTGCAGAATTAAACTTATCAAATGCGGCAAATAAACAAATACGTTATTTCAGCAGTGGGATGAAACAAAGGCTGAAACTTGCAATGGCTTTTTTCAGTAATGGCCGTGTATTATTTCTGGATGAACCTACTACCAATCTTGATAATGATGGCATCGAATTATACCATCAGCTCATTCATAAATACACAAAAGACAAACTGGTAATTGTGAGCAGTAATGATATACAGGAATATAATTTTTGTGAAGAATCACTCTCTATCAGTGATTACAAATAAGGAAGCCCGGCAGTTATCCTTTCCATTTTGTTGAACTATCTTCTGCTGGCAATCAGCAAATTCAGGTCGGTATATTTAAGATCGAATCTTTCGCTCAGATAAAAATTGGTCAGGCTCCCTTTAAAAAGATATATACCACTTCTGATATTTATTTTATGCCAGATTACATTGTCAATACCACCTTCCTCTGCTGTTTCCAGCAATAAGGGCATCAATACATTGCTGATCGCCTGTGAAGCTGTACGGGCAAACCCACTGGGAATATTTGGAACGCAATAATGTATAACATCATACTTTGTAAAAACCGGTTTTTTATGGCTGGTAACCATGCTGGTTTCAAAACAACCTCCATGATCAATACTCACATCAACGATCACCGTACCCGGACGCATATTGCTTACCATTTCTTCTGTAACAACTATGGGCGTTCTCCCAACAGCCCCGCTCAACGCCCCAACAGCAACATCACATGTCTTAAGTTGTTTGGCAAGAATTTTTGGTTCTATAACTGAGGTCCATAAACGACCGCCGATATTATTCTGCAATCTTTTCAGTCTGTAAATACTGTTGTCAAATATTTTTACACTTGCTCCCATGGCCAAAGCTGTTCTTGCTGCATATTCTCCCACGATCCCTGCACCAATGATGATCACTTTTGTAGGAGGAATACCACTGATACCACCAACCAATACCCCTTTTCCGTTATTGGCATTGCTCAGGTATTGCCCGGCGATCAGCATTACTGCACTGCCGGCAATTTCACTCATACTTCTCACAATGGGATTGTGGCCGCTGGCATCTTTCAGATTCTCAAAACTCAATGCCGTGATCTTTTTTTCCATCATTTTCTCCAGGATACTTTTCTTCATAACGGCAAGATGTATCGGAGAAATGATATATTGGCCGGGTTTCAGGTATTCACAATCCTCTTCACTGACCGGTGCACTTTTTACAATAACATCACATTCAAAAATGGCTTTTTTATCAAAATAGATCTTTGCACCCGCCTCACTATAGTCCTTATCGGAATAATTTGCCCCTACGCCTGCTGTTGATTCAATATTAACGGTATGGCCATTTGCAATGATCACACTGACCGCATCGGGAGTTAAAGCGATTCTGTTTTCATTAAAAGAATTTTCTTTCGGAATTCCAATACAAAGCTCTTCTCCCTTGGGTTTAATATCCAGGGTTTCTTCCAGCGTTTCATATTTTAAAGAAGATGATACAAAAGGAACTGATGTTGCCATAACTAAGTAACCTGCCGGTTGGCAGGAGGCTACAAATTACAAATTTATTTGCAGTTTTCTTTCATTATGACTGATTGATTTTATATAACAATGAACTGTATCAGCAGGGAAAATACCAGAAGCTATTTCCGGCCATTCAACCAAACACACATTTCCGGAATACAAACAATCCTCCACACCGGCGGCAATCGCTTCTTTTTCATCCTTCAAACGGTACAAATCCAGGTGAAAGATTATTTCTGCAGTATTGGTTCTGTACTCATTGATGATTGAAAATGTAGGGCTGCTAACAACATCAGTCACTTTAAAAACCTTACAAATAGCATGTATCAGTGTTGTTTTTCCTGCACCCATTTCTGCATGAAAAGCAATCACTTTTTTCCCGGAAACAACTGAGATCAATTGAGCGGCTGCTTCTTCAATTTCAGCTAATTTATAATTCACAACCATGATGCAAAGATATTTTCATATTTAGTAAATTATTACTTCTTGTTTAAGATAATTTTGTATTATGGAAAAAATTGACTGGAAAGTTGAAGGAATGACTTGTACCAATTGTGCTCTCAGCATAAACCGGTATCTTGATAAAGAAGGGATGAAAGATGTAAATGTGAATTTCATTGGTGGAGATGTTAGTTTTGAAATGAATGGGAATAAAACAAAAGAACAACTCATTAAAGGCATTGAAGGGCTTGGTTACCACATCACAAATGAAAAATCAGTAACAAAAAAAGGCAGACAACCACGCTTTTTTTCCAACCACTTGCAAAGATTCCTTTTTTGTCTGCCATTTACACTGGTGTTGATGATGCACATGCTGCCATGGCATATTCCTTTTCTGATGAACCCCTGGATACAACTGGCTATCTGTATTCCGGTTTTCATAGTTGGCATGGGGTATTTTGGAGTGAGTGCTGTTAAAAGTCTCCGCAGTGCTGTTCCCAATATGAATGTATTGATCGCAATGGGCTCCTTAGCTGCTTTTGTTTATAGTTTGATAGGCAGCATAGGTAATTTGGGAATGGATTATATTTTTTACGAAACAACCGCCACCATAATAACCCTTGTTTTTTTAGGTGAGTGGGTTGAACATAAATCTGTACAAACAACGCAAAAAGAATTAAACAAACTTGCTGGGCAACAAAAAGTAATGGCAAATATGATTGCTTTTGATGATGCGCACAAAGAATTAATTTTTCCGGTTGAAAACACACAGCTGCATATTGGTGATCTGATCTTAATAAAAACAGGAGAACAGGTACCCATGGATTGCAAAATATTATGGGGCAATGGTTATGTCAATGAATCCCTTATCACAGGTGAAAGTGAACCGATACCAAAAGAAAAGAAAGACAGCCTTATCGGGGGAAGTATGCTTATAGATGGCACCGTTAAAGCTCAGGTAACCGCAGTTGGTAAGGATACTATTTTGAGCAATATTCTAAATCTGGTAAAACAGGCACAGGGAGAAAAACCGCCGATTCAGCAACTGGCAGATAAAATAAGTATCGTATTTGTTCCGGTGGTTCTTGGCATTGCTGTCCTGAGTTTTTTAATCAATTATTTTGCATTTGATATTTCTGTATCTGCTTCATTGATGCGGAGCATCGCCGTATTGGTTATCAGTTGCCCCTGTGCCATGGGACTCGCAACCCCTGCTGCCATTGCTGTTGGTTTGGGCCGTGCCACAAAAAACGGGATATTGTTCCGCAATGCAAAAAGCCTGGAATTATTCAAGAACATTAAAACAGTGGTGTTTGATAAAACAGGTACTTTGACAAAAGGGATCTTCCGGATTACCCATTTTGAATCCACCGTTTTATCAGAATCAGATTTTAAACAGGTTGTTTTTTCTTTGGAGAAATACTCCAATCATCCGATTGCAAAATCAATAACTGCCGATTGGAAAAATAACAATGCCATTCCCTGGAAAAAAATAGATGAAATAAAAGGACTGGGCATGAAAGCGGAAGATGTTGATGGAAATATTTACCAATTGGGTTCATATAAAATCGCTTCCTCGCAAACAACTGATAACAGCCATGCTGCTTATTTATTAAAAAATGACAAACTGATTGGCTGGATAGATTTGGAAGATGAAATTAGAACAGAAGCAAAATCAGTGATCGGATACCTGCATGCAAAAAATATACAAACCATTTTATTAAGCGGTGATTTGATGGATCGCACAAAGGACCTTGCCGGAAAATTAGGTATTGATACATATTATGCAGAAAAAACACCGGAAGAAAAATTACTGATCATTGAAGAACTGAATAAAATAAATCCCGTAGCCATGGTCGGTGATGGCATAAATGATGCACCGGCATTAGCAAAAGCAACAATCGGCATTTCTATGAGCGATGCTACACAACTGGCCGTTCAGAGTGCACAGGTTGTATTAATGAATAACGGAATCCGGAATTTACCCCTTGCCCTGGGATTGGGAAAACATACTTTTAAAACTATAAAAGGAAATCTTTTCTGGGCATTTATTTATAATATTGTTGCCATTCCGGTTGCGGCAGTCGGATTATTACAACCAGGCGTTGCAGCACTGGCAATGGGATTTAGTGATGTGGTACTGGCTTTAAATTCTATCCGATTGAAATACAAAAAAGTGATTTAATTTTATTTCTACAATTTATTCTGTTGACCATTCATGAAATATTAAAAAAATATTGGGGTTTTGATGATTTCCGGCCATTACAGGAAGACATTATCAATGCTGTTTTACACAACAAAGATGTACTTGCTTTGCTGCCAACCGGTGGTGGTAAATCCATTTGCTTCCAGGTTCCGGCAATGAAAATGGATGGAATTTGTCTGGTGATCAGCCCGCTGATCGCCCTGATGAAAGACCAGGTGGAAAATCTTACAAGAAAAGGAATTCCAGCACTGGCAATCTATTCCGGCATGCACTACCACGATGTAAAAAAGACTTTACAGAATGCTGCATTCGGGAATTATAAATTTTTATATGTTTCTCCCGAAAGACTGGAATCAGATCTTTTTCTTGAATTTTTACCAGCCATCAAACCATGCCTTATCGCCGTGGATGAAGCACACTGTATTTCTCAATGGGGATATGATTTTCGTCCGCCTTACCTGCGTATCGCAAAATTCAGGGAACAATTGCCCGGCATTCCGGTAATTGCCCTCACAGCATCAGCAGTCCTTTCTGTTCAAAAAGATATAGGTGAAAAACTCCTGTTCAAAAAAGATCATCTGCTGTTTCAACAATCTTTTGCCAGGCCCAACCTTTCATACAGCATTTTTGAACCTGCTTCGAAACAAACAAAACTACTCGAGATATTAAAAAATGTTCCTGGTTCATCCATTGTGTATTGCAAAAGCAGGAAACAAACACAGCAAATTGCAGACCTGTTGAAACTGCATCATATTTCGGCAGACTATTACCATGCCGGTTTAAACAGTGAAGAAAGAAATCTCCGACAAAAAAACTGGGTCAACAATAAAACCAGGACTATTGTCAGCACAAATGCATTTGGAATGGGTATAGATAAACCGGATGTAAGGGCGGTGATCCATTTTGACATTCCCGATTGCCTGGAAAATTATTACCAGGAAGCGGGCAGGGCAGGAAGAGATGGCAAAAGAGCATATGCGGTACTGTTGTTTAACAGCAAAGAACCGGAAGAACTACAAAACCAGGTGGAAATCCGGTATCCCGATGAAACTGCATTGAAAAAAATATATACGGCACTGATGAATTTTCTACAAGTTCCCGCTTCGGATGGAGAAGGAATCAGTTATGATTTCGATATAGCAGCATTTACTGAAAATTTTAAAATAAATATACTCCATGCTACTTATGGAATAAAAGCATTGGCGCAGGAAGACCTCCTGAGTTATTCGGAAGTTTTTTTTAAACCTTCTACTTTGATGTTCACTGCAACAAAAACGGATCTGTTTGAATTTGAAACACTGCATCCCGATCTTGAACCCCTCATCAAAGGTCTTTTAAGAAGTTATGAGGGAATTTTCGATTACCCTTCTACGATATATGAATCATTGCTTGCAGGTTTTTTAAAAACATCCATGGAAGATATCAAGGCTAAATTGATGATCCTCCATCAGTACAGGATCGTTCAATACCAGCCTCAGAATGACAGGCCACAGATCATTCTTTTAAAAAACCGTATGTATTCGGATGATTTTAAAATCAACGGGCAGGATCTGCTTACACGGAAAGAAAAATACAAAAACAGGATCCTGTCAATAGCTGAATATTTAACAGACAATAAAACCTGCAGAAGCGTTTTCATTGGGAACTATTTTAATGATATCAAAATAGTTCCCTGTGGCATTTGTGATAATTGTATTCAAAATAAAAATCATGCTTTGTCAAAACATGATTTTAAATTGATATCCGACAAAGTCGTTGAACTACTAAACACATCTTCCTTAAAGTTAATGGAGATTGAAAAGAATTTAAGTCATCAAAAAAAACTACATGTCAATACTGTGATCAATTATTTGAGAGAGGAAAATATCATTACAACTGATAAGGAAGGAAATATCAAGTTGAGTTAGAACAAGATGCAACTTCTGCCTGAAAAAAATAATTAAAAGGCATAAAAAAAGGGACCAAGATAGAAATCTAGTCCCGCTTTAAAATCCAATATCCTATGAAAAACCGAAACGAAGATAAAGTGGAATTAGTTATTTTCCAACAAATTTTGGTTTTTTTTTAAAAAATGTTTGATTACTCTAACATATTTTTATTATTATATATAATAAACAGCTATATGGCTAAATCCTCATCATCCAATGCCTGTTAGCTATTGATTTTTCTTGTACCCCTTGTTATTGAACAAAAAACTTGCTCCCTGATACCATGCAATTGCCTCATTTTTTAATTTATCCGTTACCGGTATTTTAATATTTAAGCCGGTAACGAAGTCGGTCTTATACATATTTACTTTTTTCTGAGGGGATAAGATCAGCAATGTATCATTCTTAATATATCCCATATCCTGATAAGTACTGATAAAAAGCCTGTCTCTTGTAATTGGCATTTTATTGATATCATATCCCATAAACCGGCTGGTATAATTCAAATTCATTAATCCAAGAACAGTTGGTGCCAGATCAATCTGGCTGGCAAATCTTTTTTCCAACTTAGGTTTTACAAGTTCAGGTGCATAAATGAAACAAGGAATGTGGTACCTGTTTGGCGGCAGATCAGTTTTACCGGCACTTCTTGAACAATGATCAGATACGATCACAAATAATGTATTATCAAACCAGGGTTTCTGCCTGGCTTCTGTTAAAAATTTATTGATCGCATAATCCGTATACTTTACTCCACCTTCCATTGATTGTGCCGAAGGAGGTATATCAATACGTCCTTCAGGGTATGTGTATGGTCTGTGGTTGCTCACTGTCATTATATGATTGAAAAACGGCCGGCCGGAATTATATGTTTTATCACATGCATCCAGTGCAATGCCAAATGCATCTTCATCTGCAACACCCCAAACTGTTTCATGATGTATTCTTGATTGGGGTATATCTGCCTTATCGATCACTTTATAACCATTGTGGCTGAAAAAATATCCCATATTATCAAAAAAACTATTCCCGCCATAGATGTATTTCACATCATACCCTTTATCTTTTAACACATTCCCCATACTGAACATATCTTCATTATCCGGCCTCCTTACGATTGATTGACCCGGAGTTGGCGGAATAGCCAGTGCAAGAGCTTCGAGACCTCTTACAGTTCGAGTTCCGGAAGCATAAAAATTTTCATAAAAAATACTATGCGGTATGAGTGAATCCAGGTAAGGAGTGATATTGTTTTTATTCCCAAAGTATTTCATGTAATCTCCGCTCAAACTCTCAATACTTATCAGAACAATATTCCATTTATGTTCGGGACTGTCACTGATGATCTTTCTTTCGATGCTTAATGGATCGTTCGTAAAAACAGAGCCGGGAGCTTCCAGCATGGTTTTCAGCAACCTGATATTATCCTTATCGTCATTAACCAGGTAAAATTTATTGTAATCAATTTCATTATGCCAGAATGCTGATCCAAATTCATAAATACCATTTCCCCCTAATTCATTTACATAATTATTTTCACTAGTGTTTTTAAACCGGTTATTCGAAAAAAAATATCCGGCGAATGCAATGGCCATAAAGCCAAAAAAGAAAATACTGCGCCTGCCAAAACGCATGCTTACCAATTGAGAAGCATTGATCTTTTTTCTAAAATAGACAAGCAATAAAATGGTAACCAACACAAGGCCCGAAGCTATTAACGGAATATTATATGATTCCCAGATATTGCCCAGAACTTCTGTTGTATAAATCAAATAATCAACAGCTATAAAATTAAACCGCACATTAAATTCGTCCCAAAAAGTAATTTCTGCAGCTGCATTAATAACCAGTATCAGGGTGATGAGGAAAAAGATTAAATAAAGAGGTATCCGGTTCCATTTTTTTTGATACCAGCTGTCTTTCATCAGCCAGCAATACATTGCAACCGGAACACAAAAAAATAAGGAAACTATAAGGTCATATAAAAAACCGATGATAAAAATACCGGGAAGGTTTAAAAACCCCAGTTCAAGATTGCCCCATGAATAGAAGAATAAAAATAGCCTGGTAATAAAACTCAGGCCGGTAACCAGCAATATCACAATCAGCAGCGGGCCAAAGCGGTGGTTAAAAAAAGATTTGAATTTTGACATGCATCAAAATTACGAACAGTTGTGCTTTAATTACGGTTTAAAACCAATTGGTTGTTTTTTTTGCGCTCCTGCTTCTGCCTCCCAGTCCCAATGCCCCAAGCAATGACCTAACAATGCCGTTACCGGCTGTTCTCATCATACTTTTTACAATCGTATTATTGGCCACTTTTTCAAA
>JBBKWV010000045.1:0-2506 GCA_037969135.1 Ferruginibacter sp. | reverse complement strand
AATCTGATTGATAATATTTTTTCACAATATGGATTACCCAAAGAATTAAAATATCTGGCAGTAATAGAAAGTAATTTAAACAGCGGTGCCACCAGTTGGGTTGGTGCTGGTGGCCCCTGGCAATTTATGCCATACACGGCAAGGGATTATGGCCTGATTGTAAACGCCGGATATGATGAAAGAAGGGATTACATTAAAAGTACACATGCTGCAGCCAGATACCTGCTAACGTTGTATAAACAAACGCACGACTGGCTCCTGGTAATTGCCGCGTATAATGGTGGCCCGGGCAGGGTTTTCGATGCCATTAAAAAAAGCGGCAGCAAAGATTTTTGGTCTTTGCAATATTATCTTCCGCAGGAAAGCCGGAATCACGTAAAAAAATTCATTGCCACCCATTATATCATGGAAGCAGATAATGGTAGTTTATATGCTGGAAATTCAGGCAATTTTTACCGGCCTGTTGGCGACGGAGATCCATTTCCGGAAAAACCTGCATTAACATCGATTGAAACAGAACTGTCATCAACACAAACCATTTCCGGTAAATTTAATTCTCTGGTGATCGCAAAAAATTTAGGAATTGACATTGCGCAATTCAACCGGTATAATCCTGATTTTGATACCAAATTATCTCTGAATGGCCAGTATGATCTGCGCCTTCCGTCTGATAAAATGCATTTATTTATGGCTACGAAATATCAGATACTGAATGAATGCGTACAGTTATTATTGGGAGATGCTGATGTCCCAAACACAAAAACTGTTTATCCCACAAAATACAGAAAGAAAGGCTAGTCTTCCGCTTTCAACAGGTTAATGATCGCTGCGGCTTTTAATAAACATTCTTCGTATTCCTTTTCAGGCTCACTGTTAAAAGTGATACCGCCTCCGGCATAAAACGAAATCCTTTTTTCAGATGCATCATAGAACAGGCTTCTGATAACCACATTAAAATCAAAATCCCTTTCCGGGTTAACATACCCTATTGAACCGGAGAACAACCCTCTTGCAGCTTGTTCATATTTCTCTATCAGCTCCATCACTTTAATTTTGGGCGCTCCTGTCATTGATCCCATGGGAAAACATGCTTTGATTGGTTCAGTCCAGGCTGTATCCGAACTTATTGAACCTTCGATGGTACTGATCATCTGGTGCACCTGCGGAAAACTATACACGCCGAATAATTCGGTAACTTTTACGGAACCCTCTGTACAGATCTTACTCAGGTCGTTTCGCACAAGGTCTACCACCATTACGTTTTCACTTTTTTCTTTATCACTGTTCAGCAGGTAATTTTTATTTTGTGCATCCAGCAATGCATCTGTTACATTTCTTTTACTGGTTCCTTTTATTGGTTGCGAGATCAGCTTTGTTCCCTTCTTTTTTAAAAACCTTTCCGGACTCGCACACAAACAGTATTTGTCATTTAATTTATAAAATGCAGCAAAGGGATTGGGAGAAATAGTTGTAAGCTGCTGATAAAAATACAGTGGGCTGATACAGACATCTTTGGCAAAGAATTGCTGACAAAAATTCAATTCATAGCAATCGCCCCGAAGGATATCCCTTTTGATTGAATCAATGATATCGATATATTCTTTTTTAGAAACAACAGCCTGTATGTGGATTTCTGTCTTTTCCGGTTGATGAACAAACCCATCCTGGCCATTTATTTCTTTAAATATAAGAACGGGTTCAATGGTTTCTGATTCTATTTTTAATTCGTTGTTCCGCAAACACAAAACGATCTCAGGTATAAAAAAAAATCCATCGCCAAAATCTATTTCATTATTTTTTCTTTTTTGTTCATCGGACTTACTGCTTAAAACATCATATCCAAAATGCCCGAATAACCATCCATTGTTTTCATTGGAAAACTGTTGCAGTTCCTCCAGTTCATTGCCTCTGGAAATTTGGATGGAAGATTTGCAACCTGCTGCCAGCATACAATCAAACCCGGCATACGGAGATGCATAATTGTTATTATCTAAAAAACAAAAAATGTTGAACCGGGAGGACCAGTTCAACATTTTTATTTTAAAATCTTTGCAGTCATTTACCGCAAAGCTTGCTTTTTTATTTTCCACTTATCAATTTAAAAATCATCGTCATCGTCGTTATCGCTGTCATCATCCATATCATTGAACAGTCCCAGATCTTTAAAGTCGTCATCTACTTTAAAGTCATCTTCTTCTTTGGGTGCTTTTTTTGTTACTGCTTTTTTCCCTTTTGATTTTGGCACATCGAATTCATCAAAATCAGGATCCCAGTCATCATCTTCTTCGGCCTTATCCCAATCATCCTTTACATCAACATCGTCGTCGTCATCATCGTCGTCCTCTTTTTTCTTCTTAGATGCTTTTCCGGATTTTGCTGTTTTGGTTTCCATTTCATCGATATCATCATCGTCGTCATCATCCTCATCCATTTTTGATTTGGCCGATGATTTTTTTACAGCACCCTCTTTTGCTGAGGGAATATTTTTTGCTCCTGTCTTTTTTGT
>JBBKWV010000044.1:0-9162 GCA_037969135.1 Ferruginibacter sp. | reverse complement strand
CATTTTGAAGCTCCCAATATGGATAGTGATCTAAAATATCTGAAAACAAAAGTGGATGCAGGTGCAGATTATATCGTTACGCAAATGTTCTTTGACAATGCAAAGTTTTTTGCCTTTGTAGATGCTTGCAGAAAGATCGGAATTACCGTACCCATCATACCCGGACTAAAACCGGTTTATACCATGAAGCAGCTCACTACCTTGCCCAAAATTTTTCATATTGATCTGCCGAATGACCTGAGCAATGAAATGTCTAATTGCAAATCAGACCTGGATGTGGAACAGGTGGGAACAGCGTGGCTGCTGCAGCAATCAAGGGAATTAAAAAAAGCCGGCGTTCCGGTATTACATTATTATACCCTTGGCCGGCCGCATATTGTTGCGAACGTGGTGAAAGAATTATAAAAAAATCCTGCTGAAAAACAGCAGGATTTTTTTATCCTGTAATCCTTGTCATTAATTTCCTAATGGAAAGCCTAATGATACACTTACTGTGCGATACTTATTTTTATCATTCGCTGTATTATCACTTTCAGTGGAGTTGATCTTTGCCAGTCCAAATCCATAATTGGCTTTGATGATAAGATTTTTAAAAGCCACCCCGCCTCCCAGGTTTATACCATAATCAAAACGCTTTAATTTATTGTAAGATGCATCTTCCTGACTGGAAGTAAAGGGGTCATCGTTGCTGAATTGGATACTCTTCTCTGAAGAAGAATAAATAGACAGTATCTTGGATTCCGATTTTGATTTCCCTCCAACACCCACCGCAATATAAGGACCTGTATTTACAAACAAACTGGAGCTTTTATCCATGATGAATTTTGCTACAAAATTCACCGGAATTTCCAGATACAACGGATTGAATTTAGATTTTACATAATCATTCCCCCCATTAAAATAGGTTTCTGCCTTCGACCCTTTTCCGGTAAACAGCAACCCTGTCTCAATATCAAACTGAGGCGCCAGTTCAAACCGATGCAACAGCCCAACATTAAAAGAAGGGAGGATATTGTTCTTTTCTGTTTGGCCGTCGTTGGTTTTGGTGATATTAGCCAGGTTCAGCCCCCCCTGAATGTAACTTTTCTGGGCACTTGCAGATAATACAAATGTGCAAATAACGATAACGATTAGACTTTTTTTCATTTCAGTGGTTTTAGTTTTTAATATTAATGAATGGGGGGATAACCGCTGTAAACAAAAAGCCTGCCATTTATGGCAGGCCTGTTATACATTAATGTTAATCCTGTTATGGATGAAGTATCTTTTTCACGATTGTTTCATTAATTACCACGGGGTATTTTTTGTTCAGAGAGTCCAGCCATTTTTTTTCAAGAACATTCTGATAGTCGTTTATAACCAGCCCTCTTGCTTCTTCATAACTGCGTTGCTGATTTCCCGGATAGATCTTTATATATTTTATAAATGATGCTGTGCCATCGTTGCTTTTAATGATCGCTGAATAGCTGTTTTCAACGGGCATTTTTTTCTCACTGCTGTCAATTGCAATCTGGCTCAATTCAAATCTTCCGCTGTCTCCCTGCATATTTCCGCTGGAAATTTCCAGCATTTCTTTCCAGTCGGTTCCCTTTTTTAATTTCTCCATTGCTTCTGTTGCTGCTTTTTCTGATGAACAGTTAAAAATCAAAACATCGGCACTCTCTGCCCATTTATAATTTGATTTATTGGCATTATAATAGGTTATCAACCCTGCACTGTCAGTGGCCGCTTTGCTCCAGACATTCCGCTCCATGATCTCAAATAACATATTACCTTCTTTAAATTCTTTCATCTGGTATTTGAAATCTATATTAAACTCTTCCAGATGCTTTCTATAATAATTCAATGTAGAAATTGTTACAAATTTTTCCCACAAACCCGGGTTTGATTCGCCCTTATATTGATCCTTGTTTGACTTGTATTCTTTTACAAAATTCAGCCAGTCTGCTCCGCTCAATGAGCCGCTTTTAAATGTTATGATCTTTTTATTGCTTATCGGATACTGTTTTACGTTATCCATTGAAAGGTCCTTGCTCACCGTATCTGCATACCTGTACAAATCAACCTCTTTTACCAATAAGGTTTTCTTATATCCGATAATGCTGAGGATATCAGCAGCAAATTTTTCTTTTGCGTTGTTAATTCTAGAATCCTGCGATATTTTCTGTTTCAGTTCAAACTGCAATGCTGCATTTTCCCGTTCGGTTGCTGTTTCTGTAAAACCAATCCTTTTTACAATATGTATCCCGAACTGGGTTGAAAAAGGGCTGCTGATATCTCCATCTTGTTTAAGTTTAAAAACTTCTTTCTCAAATTCACTGTCAAACTTTCCCGTTCCGAATTCAGGCAATTCACCACCGGTGAGGTAAGTAAGCTTATCGTCGCTGAACTCTTTTGCTGCAGATGCAAAATCTTTTCCGCTTTTTATTCCCCGGTATACAGAATCTGCTTTTCGCTGAATACTCTTTTTACTATTTTCATCAGCATCCGGCGGGTATGTAAATAATATCTGGGCTACTTTCCATTTACCAATGCTTTTTCTTGTATCCAAAAGTTTGAATAAATGCCAGGCATTTTTAGACCGGTACGGTTTACTAACCTGCCCTGTTTTTAATTCATACGCGATATTCTCATATGCATAAGGTAAACTGAAAACCGTTATGTAACCCAGGTCTCCAAATTTAACTTTATTCGTTTCGGCAATGCTTTGATAATTGTCATTTCCTGTACCCAGCGAAGTTGCTGTTGCTAATAAATTGCGGTAAGCCCGTATGGTATCTTCCGCTGTTGCCTGCGGATCGATGGAAACAGAAAAATGAACCAGGTGCAGATCTTTCTGGCTGCGGACAAACGCTTCTTCCATTAATTTGGCCACGCCTTTTTCATCACTCAAATAATTTTCTTCTACCTGGCGGCGAAAATTTTCTATATCATATTGTATCTGAGGCAGTGTATCAAGTCGTAATTCTTCTGCTGCTTTTACTTTTAATTTAAAATTACTGTAAAGAGTAAGGTATTCTCTTAATGGTTTTTCCCGGTCAATTGTGGACGTATTGTTCTTATTGAATGCCCTTAAAAATTCTTCTTTACTTACTGTATTGTTACCATAAGTAATTATTGTCTGTGCATAAACAAATATGCCGCTTGCCAGCATAACAAACAACAGGTAAACTTTTTTCATCTATAAATCTTTTTTGGGGTTTATTTGTTTTCGGTTTTCAATTTAACCTGCAACAGATCATTGAGTTGTTGCCAGGTAAGTTTTTTTCCGATGATCCTTTTCTCTTTATCCAGCAAATATAAAGTAGGCGTCATTGTTACATCATATAATTGTCGGAATCCGGGTCTTTTAGATTCAGATACCTCTTTTTCCATTTCCTTTGTCTGGTAAACATGTGTCCAGTCGGAAAGTTTGTGGTCTGCTAAATATTTTGTCCAGGCCAGCGTATCATATTCTGTCATCACGGCAAACATTTTTACTTTTTCTGCTTTCCAGGTTGATTTATAAACAGAATCAATTCTGGGTAGCTCTTCTTTACAATGCCCGCAGTTCGGATCCCAGAAAACCACAACAGTAAAAGCTGCATTCAGTTCATACAGGGATGTTGGTTTTCCCAAAGGGTCGATCATTTCCAGGTTGGCAGCTTTTTCACCTATCAGATTTGCCATCTGCATATACGCACGTCTGGTGATCACTTCCATTTGTTTTTCATTCAGCCAGTTGCTTAATCCCTTGCTATGGTATTTTTCAAACAAGTGAACAAAAACCGCATCCTGCCCCATATACTTTGGATTGATATATTCATCGGTTAACCAGTTTAATAAAAACTTATACATTTCGGGGGCGGTTCTTGCCAGCAACAATTTATAATCCGCATCTTTAATGATGCTATCTGCTGACTGTGGTAAAACCTCTCTGTAATAACGCTCCAGTTTGGGTAAAAAAAATGGTGTGCGTACAATGCGTTCATCCATAAATGTTATCCCTTCCCAGTAATGTGATTTGTAAAACTGATAGTTATCCAGGGAATCCTGTTTGGTTACAGGGATTTTTTTAGGATAAGGGGATTCTTTCATGGCATTGAGTAATGCCGTCATCATTGATTTTGATTCTGCTTTAATAATACTGTCCCTGAAGTCGTTCAGTTCCTTATTGAGTCTATTGTAATTGCCTTCGTGCAACAGTGAATCCTTTTGTGTTAATGCCGCAGAATACGCAACTTTTTCATTTTGCAGCAACCTTCCTTTAACGGCCACATAATCCTGATAATACTGAAAAAGCTCATTTTCTTTTGACCCCTTAATAGTTGCTTTTGAAAGATTATTGATATCCGCATTTACAGATATCTTTTGTTCTTTATCTATAAAAAATTCTACCCGTGCACTTTTATCCGGAAAAACGATCGCATAGATTCCTCCTGGGAGGTTTTCTTTTCCTTTGAAAACGGCAAGCCCGTTATTATTAATTGCAGCAGAATCAGCCACATTCATGTTTTTTCCCATGTGATATGCCAGGTAAGCAATCCCCGATTGAAAACTTTTTGTTTGTAAAGTAACCTGGTATCCCTGTGCAACAGATTGTTTAAACAGCAGTGCTGAAATAAACAAGGCAATAATTGATCTCATCATAACTTATAAAAAGTGAACAAATGTATTTAAAAACAACCGTTAATGAAAGTATTAAACCAACCCAACCGGCTAAAAATTACATTTTTTTAACAAACGCTGATTCCTGTTATAAAGTTTATTTTTGCCAACGTGAAAAAAAAGAATAAAAATATCATCCTCGAAAATATTGAAGTAACAGATTATGCTGCCGAAGGAAAGGCGCTTGCCCGTGTAGACGGAAAAGTGATTTTTATTTCCGGAGCCGTTCCTGGTGACACTGCCGACATCCTGCTTACAAAAAACAAAAAGGACTGGGCAGAAGCCCGGGTGATTAAGATCACCAAACCGGCAACTGACCGGTTAACGCCTTTCTGCATTCATTTTGGCATCTGTGGCGGCTGCAAATGGCAAATGCTTCCGTATGAAAAACAAATACAGTTTAAGCAACAGGAAGCTGAGCAAAACCTGAAAAGGATCGGCAAAACCGAACTCCCTGAATTATTGCCCATCATTGGCTCAGATGATACCGTTCATTACCGGAACAAGCTGGAGTTTACCTTTAGCAATAAACGCTACCTGTTAAACGAAGAAATAAATACCGAATCTGTTGTTCCGCAACAAGGCGCCCTGGGATTTCATGTTCCCCGGATCTTTGATAAAGTGATCGATATTTTTGAATGCCACCTGATGGATGATGTGAACAATAAGATCAGGAACAGTATCCGTGATTTTGCAACAACACATGATTTTGCGTTTTATGATATCAGACAACATACCGGCTGGTTGCGCAATGTCATTGTCCGGTTTTCAAGTACAGGGGAGCTGATGATTAATATTTGTATCAACCACGAAGACGATGTAAACAGGAAACTGTTGCTCGATCATTTATTGGACACAGTTCCGTCCATTACTACTTTATTATACACGATCAATCCGAAATGGAACGATAGTATATATGACCTGACCCCGGAAGTATATTATGGCAAGGGAACCATTACTGAAAGGCTGGGGGATTTTGAATTTATCATCAGCCCGAAATCATTTTTTCAAACCAATACCAAACAGGCGGAAAAACTGTATTCTGTAGCCCGGGATTTTGCCGGCCTTACCGGAAAGGAAATTGTGTATGATCTCTATTGCGGCACGGGAAGTATTGGAATTTTTGTAAGCAAACATGCAAAAAAGATCATTGGCGTTGAAGTGATTGAAGATGCAATTGAAGATGCCAGAAAGAATGCCGCTGCCAATCATATTGATCATGCATCTTTCTTCGCCGGGGATGTAATAAAAATTTGCAATGATGCTTTTTTTGCAGAACATGGCCGGCCGGATGTGATCATCACCGATCCGCCCAGGGTGGGTATGCATGAAAAGCTGGTGATCAAATTGCTCGAAATTGCCGCTCCGAAAATTGTCTATGTAAGTTGTAATACAGCCACACAGGCAAGGGATATTCAATTACTCAGTGAAAAATATTCGGTAGAAAAAATACAACCGGTAGACATGTTCCCGCATACACATCATATAGAATGCGTTGTTTTGCTCAAACTTAAATAAATCAATTACAACTAACTTTGCTTCATGGCATACGGAAATAGTTTTCAAAAGACAACACCTGTAGTATTAAACCTGATCATCATAAATGCGTTGGTCTTCTTTGCACAAATGGCTTTTGGTGGCGCTGCAAATGAGACAAACAGGGTGTTTGAGCTTTTTGCACTGCATCATTACAAATCAACTTTTTTCAGGCCATACCAGCTGGTTACCCACATGTTCATGCATGGGGGTTGGTTTCATATCATTTTCAACATGTTTGCCCTTTGGATGTTTGGAACTATGATTGAAAAAGTATGGGGACCCAAAAGGTTTTTGATATTTTATCTGATCTGTGGTATCGGCGCCGCTTTAACACAGCTTGCTTCCTATGCCTATGATTTTTCGAGTGTGGATTACAGCAATATGAACATGTATTCCAATACCGCATTGTTTTTTCAATCGCAATACACATCAACTGTTGGGGCTTCGGGAGCGATCATGGGTGTACTTGCTGCATTCGGATACCTGTTTCCCAATACCAAATTATTCATCATGCCGATCCCTTTTCCGGTGAAGGCAAAATGGGCCATCATGGGCATCATTGCTTTGGATGTTTTTGGCGGGATATCCAATACTCCCAATGACAATATTGCACACTTTGCACATATTGGTGGTGCTTTGGTAGGATTTTTAATTGTTTTATACTGGAATAAAACCAATAAACAAACCTTCTATTAGTATTTGTTAACATCCTTTTGTTTTTTTGGATTGTAATTTTACAGGAATAATAAAATTATATGGGCGAATCAGACAGGTTTCATGAATATAAAAAAATTAAACGCTACAGGTTTACGCTGGGCCAGGATGGTAATGCGCTGACGGGTTTATTCACCCTGAATGTGATCTTCTTTTTAATTCTGTTAACGCTGCAGGTTGCTTATTTCTTTTATCAGCAAACACCGGATATCTATAATGCACAGGTAATACAATGGTTTGAACTTCCTGCAAACCTTACCCGTTTAAGTGAAAGGCCCTGGACGATTCTCACATATATGTTCAGTGATACCGGCAACAGTCTCATGCGTATCCTCAGCAACATGCTCTGGTTATGGGCTTTTGGCTATATTCTTCAGGGGATGACCGGTAATGATAAAATCATTCCCATTTATATTTATGGCGGTGTACTGGGCGGTATCTTTTTTATTGCTGCGTATCATTTGATCCCGCCCATTCAATCACAGATAAACCAGTCGGGTTTATTGGGTGCAAATGCGGGCGTTTTAGCTGTTGCAATGGCCACAACAACGCTTTCGCCCAATCACAAATTTTTTACGATGATCCGCGGCGGTATTCCCATCTGGGTTTTAATGGCTGTGTATATCTTTATTGATCTTGTTGGTGTTTCAACCCTCAATGCTGCTTATAGCATTTCTCATATTGGAGGAATATTGGCCGGGTTTTTATTTGTTGTTTTTTTGCGCAGAGGAAAAGACGGAAGTGTGTGGATGAATAAATTATACCATTGGTTTATCAATCTTTTCAATCCAAATAAAACAAGTGCTCAGCAATCGGCAAAAAACAAGGTTTTTTATAATACAGGAAACAGGGATCCTTACAGTAAAAAAGCCATCATCACCCAAACACGGGTGGATGAGATCCTGGATAAAATTAACCAGCGTGGATATCCGTTTCTGACAGATGAAGAAAAGCAGATATTAAAAAAAGCTTCCGAGGAGGATTTGTGATATCAATATTCAATTCGGGTTTCATATTCCCTACTTATCTTTAGTAAATGTCTACCAGTTTTTTCAGGCGGTTTACAAAACACATACTTGTATCGATAAATATTATCGTTGCCCTTTCATTTTTACTGGGCTGTTATGGCGGCTGGTTCAATCCCGCTAAATATTGGTATACAGGCCTCTTTACACTGGCCTCTTTTTATTTTTTGATTCTGTTGGTCATATTCATTCTATTCTGGCTTTTTATAAAAAGAGCTTTTATGCTTATCAGTGTTGTTGCCATTTTACTTGCCTGGAAACCATTAAAACATCTGGTACAATTTCACTATTCAGATACTTTCAGTTTAGAAAAGCAGCCGGTAAACATCAGGACCATGAGCTGGAATGTGGAACATTTTGATATCCTTGAATATAAAACTCGCCCTGAGGTAAAACAGGAAATGATTGATATGATCAACAAATTCCAGCCCGATATTGCCTGTTTTCAGGAAATGGTTGGCAGCGACAGTATAAAACCTGCGATCAATTATATCCCGCTGTTTATGAACCAGCTGAATATGAAAGACTATCATTATTCCTATAACCGGAAAATTGATTTTGACAATAACCATCATTTTGGCATCATTACTTTTAGCAAATATCCCATCATCAATAAGCAGACCATTAGATCTCCTGAGGGCGACTACAATGCCATTTTTCAATATTCGGATATTGTAAAACAACAAGACACATTCAGGGTGTACAATATTCATTTACAGTCACTCAAATTCAGCAACAGCAACCTGAAGTATATTGATAATCCATCCATAAAAGATGAATCAGATATTCGAAATTCAAAAAACCTGCTATTTAAACTGAAAACCGGTTTTTTAAAAAGGGAAATACAAAGTAACCGCATCCGGGAATCGATTGATAAAAGCCCTTATCCTGTAATTGTTTGTGGCGATTTTAATGATGTACCCAATAGTTATGCGTATAATAGGATCGGGGCCGGACTAAAAAATGCATTTACAGAAAAAGGGCGGGGTATTGGTCGCACATTTTATGGTATTTCGCCTACCCTGCGCATTGATAATATCTTTTCGGATAACGTGTTCACTACAGAACAGTATATAAGGGTTAAGAAAAAACTGAGCGATCATTTTCCCATCATTGCTGATTTGTATTTCGAAAAACAGTAAATTGCAAGCATGTCGTTACCGATAGCTCCATATTATTATCCTTTTTTCTGTTGCCCTTGCGGCATTGCATAATATCTTTGTGTCCGTCACAAAAA
>JBBKWV010000043.1:0-5534 GCA_037969135.1 Ferruginibacter sp. | reverse complement strand
CCTGTGGATCTTTGGGTATTAATAGTTGCCGGATAAAAGATTCCAGTTGCAGTATTTTTTCTTCCAAAGCCGGGGCTTCCATTTTTGCTAATTCCCGCATTTCTTCATCATCACCATTTAATGCTTCTTTATAAAAATCAGCATCTTCCAGCATTTTTCGGTAGTCATTATATGCCACCACAATTTTTTCGAGGCTGCGGTATTCTTTACTTGTTTCAGCAAATTTCCTGTTATTACCAACTATCTCCGGGTTAGTGAGTGCCACTCCTAACTGATCAAATCTTGCTTTTATTGCTTCCAGCCTATCTAACATAGTAATCCTTTATTTTTATGTGCCCGGCTGTAGTAATGCTGCTCAACTTTCGTTGCGTCGCACTCTTCAACTGTATGAATGCTGTGGAGCTTTTTTAATACAGCTTCGGGGGCAGCAAAGTTAAAAGAAATCATTGCATGTCTTATTTTAAATTCAAGGCCGACAAACTTTTTGATGGGTACCATTTTTCAAATGAAGATGCAGTGTTGGTATCAGAGGAAGATGGGACAATTGAAGATATTGTTTTATTAAAAGATGCCGGTGATGATATCCAATATTTCAGCGGTATACTCTCTCCCGGTTTTATCAATTGTCATTGCCACCTCGAATTGTCGCATATGAAAGGGCTGGTCCCAAAGCAAACCGGAATGGTTGATTTTGTTTTGCATATTGTAATGGAAAGACATGTTGATGAAAATCAGATCATTGAAGCCATGGAGAAATCAGCGAATGATATGTTACTAAGTGGGATCGTTGCAGTAGGAGATATCTGTAATAATACGATCAGTATTGCTGCCAAAAAGAATGAGAATTTATATTATCATAATTTTATTGAAATCGCCGGTTTCCCCCCGGCCGCTGCAGCTGCCCGTTTTCAAAGTGGGGTTGAAATGTACAGATCTTTTACTGCAGTTAATCCGGCAGGTTCCCTCATTCCGCATGCGCCCTATTCGGTTTCTGCAGAATTATTCGGTTTAATAAATGAATTTCCAGAGAATAAAATCATCAGCATACATAACCAGGAATCTGCATCAGAAGAAGAATTTATAAAAAATGGCATCGGGGATTTTTTACGGATGTTTCAAAAGATGGGAATAGATATTTCCTCTTTCAAAGCTTCCGGAAAATCCAGTGTGCAAACCTGGCTGCCCATGTTTACAAAACAGCAATCGATTATTCTGGTACACAATGTTACAACCACAGAAGAAGACATTGCTTTTATTCTGCAACAATCTGCCGTAAATAAACAGTCTGTTTATTTCTGTCTTTGTCCGAATGCCAATCTCTATATCCATGCAGAATTGCCCGATTTAAAAAACCTTATTAAACAGGATTGCAGGCTTGTTATTGGTACAGATAGTCTTGCTTCTAACGATAAGCTCTGCATCCTGGAAGAAATAAAAACCTTGCTGATAAATTTCCCCGGAATAAAAAAAGAAACATTTCTGCAATGGGCAACCATCAATGGAGCCCTCGCATTGGGTATTGATGAAAAATTCGGAAGTTTTGAAAAAGGAAAAAAACCGGGGGTTGTTTTGATAAATGATAAAGGTGCTGTGAAAAGCTGGAGTGCAAAAAGGATCCTTTAATATCGATTTCTATATCAGGATAATAATTCATGTAAAACGGACAAAGTTTTCATTTGGCCGAAATCAGAGATATGCAATGTATAATAATCACTGATCTTTAATAAAAGGCTCTTCCTTGTTTGTTGATTTAATTTTAACTGTTCCAGTTCAGCGGGGATACGCATCAATAGGATTTCAGCCACAATTATTGCCAGTTGCCCCTGAATAAAATTCGGATGCGTTGGTTGTACAGTTACAAAATCACCTTCCATCAGATCAAGATATACATTTTCATTGCCGGGATCTCTTGTAAAATTACCAGTGATCTTAAACCCAAAAAAATCTGCCAGATGCAGGGAGAAGAATAACGCATAATTGGCTGCAATATTTATCGGGGCTTCATCCAATTGCATCAATGCATCTTCGCAGAAATTAAAAAGATCGCTGTTGGCTTCGGGTTGCTTAAGTGTTTTTAATAACAATTCAACCATGTAC
The DNA here is from genome assembly GCA_037969135.1 of Ferruginibacter sp. GTDB lineage: Bacteria > Bacteroidota > Bacteroidia > Chitinophagales > Chitinophagaceae > Ferruginibacter. The sequence goes on along the minus strand of JBBKWV010000043.1, from coordinate 3,437 downwards.
AAAGCAATACTGTTTTTAACCACATCACTCAGGATCTGCTGATACAAAAACCCCCAGTTACTCTCTTTTATGCGTTGTATCGATTTTAGTTCATTGTGATATACTTCCAGATCGAGCATCGCTGCTGGTTGATACATGGCAGAATTATTGCCCGTTCGTTTGGATGTTCGTATCCCATTCAGCATATAAGTCTGCACACCAAATTTTTCAGTGTACATGGTAACTACCAAACTTGTTTCACCATATTTAATACTGCGTAAAACGATTCCTTTTGTTTTATGTATCATATTTTGAATGAACTACCGTTTTTTTGTCACAGCTTTCATTCTCCAGGCAAGATAAGCAGTTTGAAAAATCATATTGACCTTCAAATTATCTTTCTTTGCATAATATTTAAAATTCAGAGATCAATTAAGGATGTTATGTGGAAACGTTTAGGAATGTTTGTAATTAAAAACAAGTTTATACTACTTGTTATTTTAGCGATCACTACGGGGATCATGGGTTATTATGCTTCAAAGGTTAAACTTAGCTATGAGTTCACTAAATCAATTCCAACAAATAATTTTCATTACCAGGAGTATCTGTCTTTTAAGAACAGCTTTGGAGATGATGGAAACCTGTTGGTGATCGGTATCCAATCTAAAGACCTATTTACTTTAAAGAATTTTACTGCATACGAGGATTTACATCAAAACCTGAAGCAGGTGAAATTTGTTGAAGACGTACTCAGTATACCGGCTGCGGTTTATTTGATGAAGGACAGTGCAGCAGAAAAATTAAATGCTGTAAAAATTTTCCCTGAACTGATAACTACACAGATCCAGCTGGATAGCGCTGTTTTAAATTTTTACAATCTTCCTTTTTACAGATCCTTTTTATACAATGATATTGCAAAATCCTATCTGATAGGTGTAAGGATAAACAAGGACGTTTTAAATTCTCCGGTACGGTCAAAAGTAATTGAAGAGATCAGCAATGCGGCTAACAAATTTGAGCACGAAACAAATATTGAAACACATTTAAGCGGATTGCCCTTGATAAGAACAGTGGTGGCAGACAGGATCCAGAAAGAAATGAAATTGTTTTTATTCGGTTCACTGGCTCTGAGTGTCCTGATATTGTTGCTTTTCTTCCGGTCAATAAGCACTACACTGATCTCACTGGCTGTGGTGATCATCGGCGTAATATGGACCATTGGGACCACCTATCTCTGCGGCTACAATATAACGTTACTCACTGCATTGATCCCTTCACTTGTAGTGGTTATCGGCATACCCAACTGTATATATTTCATAAATAAATACCATACGTCGTACCTGAACGATTCTGCAAATCTTACAGAAACCAGAAAAACAAATGCACTGGTAAATATGGTGAGTAAAATGGGTGTTATCACTTTGTTCTGTAACCTGACTGCGGCTATTGGATTTGCTGTATTTGCTTTAACCAAAAGTGCTATTCTAAAAGAGTTTGGAGTAGTGGCCGGTATCAGCATCATGATCATTTTTGTTGTTTCATTTATTTTATTACCCGCTGTTTTGAGTTATTTGCCGGCACCCGGCAATGCACAATTGAAATACCTGAAAAATAAATGGATAACCAGGTTCCTCACCCGCCTTGAAATATGGGCTTTTAATCATAAAAAAACAGTTTTGGGAGTTACAACTGTCGTTTTGCTCATCTCCGTAGCCGGAATGTTCCGGTTAAAAACGGTAGGGCATATTGTAGACGACCTGCCCAAGTCAGATAAGATTTATACCGATCTGAAATTTTTTGAAAATAATTTCAAAGGGGTTATGCCTTTAGAAATTGTTGTAGATACAAAAAAGAGAAACGGACTATCAGGAATGCGTGCGCTTTCTGTATACGAAAAAGTTGATTCGCTGGCTATGTATATTGCTTCGCAAAAGGAAATGAACAAGCCTTTATCTGTAGCAGAAGGGTTGAAGTTTGCCAAACAGGGGTTTTATGAAAATGATCCTGCACAATATCTGATGCCAAATGCATTCGACGGATCGTTTGTTGGAGAGTACCTGCGGCCCGGTAAAGCGGATAGCGGGAAGAACAACAATTTCACTAAAATGCTCAATTCCTTTATCGATAGCAATAAACAAAAGACCCGGATCAGTGTGAGTATGGCAGATGTCGGAACCCTGGAGTTACCCATTATATTGGAAGGGATACAAAAAAGGGCTGATGAGATTTTTGACAGCAGCAAATATAAAGTCACATTAACCGGCACCAGCATTACCTTTCTGGAAGGAAGCAGGTTTATCATAAATGGCCTTGAGGAAAGTATCTTTTGGGCGTTTTTATTGATCGCTTTGTGTATGTTTTATTTGTTTCGATCTATCCGGATACTCATCTGTTCATTGATACCAAATATCATTCCCCTGCTGATCACAGCTGGTATTATGGGTTGGGCCGGAGTGCCATTAAAGCCTTCTACCGTATTGATCTTCAGCGTGGCTTTGGGTATTGCAGTAGATATCACCATTCGTTTTCTGGTGAATTATAAACAGGACCTTACCCATTTTAATAACGATGTTGCCGCCACTGTAAAAAGTACTGTTCAGCAAACGGGTTTAAGCATTGTGTATACTTCACTGGTGCTAACAGCAGGGTTTGTCATTTTTTGTGCCAGTAGTTTTGGGGGCACATTTGCGTTAGGATGGCTAACTTCTGTAACCTTGTTTTCAGCTACGATCACCAACCTTGTATTATTACCGGTTTTGTTATTAATGATCAAAACAAATAAAACTGTAAAATCGATTTGATTCCGGTTTTAAGATTTTGACAGCATAGATTTTGCAAAACGCCTGTAAATGCAGCAGATGTATAAAGAAACTTGTCTGTAATTTTGAGATTCTTAGATATTCTGATATATATTTGCCGTCATAAACCAAACTTCACATGAGAAAAATTTTCTTAACCCTTTCAGCTATGCTATTGCTGATACTGCAGGGTATTTCACAAAAGACAATAAAAGGTGTTGTTTCTGCAGCCACTGGAGGGTCCCCGGTAGCAGGCGCATCTGTAACTTCTGGAAAAGCAGGTACCAAAACAGATGCTACCGGTAATTATAGTCTTTCAGTTGCAAATGATGCAAAACAAATTTCTGTTTCTGCCATCGGATTTACAACACAATCTATTAACATTGGCACTCAAACCAACATCAATGTGTCTTTGAGTCAGGCTGATGTAGAGTTGACAGAAGTAGTTGTAACTGCATTGGGCATATCAAGGGATAAACGCTCATTGAGTTATGCAACCCAAAATTTAAAAGCCGACCAGATAGCCGACAGGGGAGAAGTGAATATCATCAACGCCTTGCAGGGTAAAATTGCAGGTGTGAATATTACCGGAGCCAGTGGTGCTGCAGGTGCTTCAACCAATATCAATATCAGGGGTATAACATCTTTCAACGGAAATAA
>JBBKWV010000042.1:0-11085 GCA_037969135.1 Ferruginibacter sp. | reverse complement strand
CTTGTTTTATAGCGATCGAATCATTAATTAAAATAAACCACCAGATCAAAAGGATCGCTAACTGCTTAAGTTGAACCGTTGTTAACTTAGGAAAAACACCAAACAAAAATGCCCTGAATTAACAGGGCATTTTTATATAAAATACTTAAAGGGTTACATGAGATCAAGGGCAAGGGCAAAAAATGTTACATTAAAAGGTAGTATCATTGAACAATAGCCACCTCCAACAGCATAAACCCAGAAAAATACGCCGATCGACAGTAAAAACAATATCCAATAAAGCCCGGTTGATTTTTTTGTTGCTTCCATTTGTAAAATAATTTTGGCAAATATAAGACAGATCAAATTAACAGATACATTTTAAGCCTTTAAAATATTTGAATTAATTCAATACTTCTATTTGCTTAAATTGCAACCTGAAAACAAGACTATGGTTATTCAGTTTCACTTAAAATATAAATCTCAATACGGACAGACGTTATATATCAGGATTATTAATAAAGCATCTGAAAACAATGCCTCCGATCAGGATATTTTAATGCAATATTTGAATGATGAATATTGGCATGTTTTTGTTGATACAGCCGTTTTCCAGTTAAAAGATCATATCAGTTATCAATATATCTTAAAAGAATCCGGTAAAGATGACCTTTCAGATCTATGTAAAGAAAGGGTTGTCAGGTTTAAAAAATTTAAGCACAACGAAGCGGATGTTGTTGATGAATGGCAGGTTTTTCCTTTATTGCAAAATGTTTTTTTAAGCAAACCTTTTGAATTGGTTTTGAAAAAACCCCCGGGTAAAGAGGATAAAAAAGGAAAACTTAAAAAGTTCACCCATATTTTTAAAGTATTTGTTCCACATCTTCAGGAAGGAAATTCTGTTTGTTTAACCGGATCGGCAAAGGAAATGAATGAATGGTCTGAAGATGCCCCTGTTTTGTTGCACAGATCAAAAGAATCCTGGTCGGTAACGCTTAACCTAAGTAAAGAGCAATACCCTGTTTTATATAAATTCGGTATCTGCGACCAGGAAGAAAAAAAACTCATTCATTACGAAGAGGGTAATAACAGGAGAATTGAATATCTGCAGGATAAGGACAGGCCGGTATTATTCCATGTATTTCCCCAGTTTAATAAATTCAGGTGGCAGGGCGCAGGGATAAACATTCCGGTATCCGCACTTAAGTCAGAACTGAGCTGGGGTGTAGGAGATTTTTCTGATTTAAATTTATTAACGGATCTGGCAAATGAATCAGGATTTAAACTGATCCAATTGCTGCCCATTAATGATACAACGTCTACGCATACCATTAAGGATTCATATCCATATGCTTCCATTTCAGCATTTGCATTACATCCATTGTATCTGAACGTACACAAACTGTTGAAATCGGCTTCTGTAAATATTTCAGATAAGCAACTGCAACAGATAAAAAAATTAAACGGCAAACCGAAACTCGATTACCAGGCTGTTGTAAAATTGAAGACAGGTGCAATTGAAGAACTGTATTTAAAAGAGAAATTTACATTCAAAGACGATATCGCATTCTTCGCATTTTTCGACCTCAACAGGAGTTGGTTGGTTCCATATGCTGCATTTTGTTATCTGCGTGATAAATATGAAAATGCAGATCCCGCTTATTGGGAAGATTACCGGGTTTATGATGAAGAACTGATCCAGGAATTGGCGAGTCCGGAAAAAGCACATTACGATAAGATCGCGATCCATTATTTTACCCAATATCATTTGCACCTTCAATTACTGGATGCAGTTGAATATGCACATAAAAAAGGAATCATTTTAAAAGGAGATCTGCCCATCGGTGTTGGAAGGCACAGCGTGGATACCTGGATGGTTCCTGAATTGTTTCATATGGACAAACAAGCGGGTGCCCCTCCGGATGCCTTTGCTGTAAAAGGACAAAACTGGGAATTCCCTACGTATAACTGGGAAGAAATGGGGAAGAATAATTATGCGTGGTGGCGTCAGCGTTTGGAGCACATGAGCAATTATTTTGATGCCATCCGTATTGATCATATTCTCGGGTTTTTCAGAATATGGAGTATTCCCCAACAGGATGTTGAAGGAATACTGGGAACTTTTGTTCCATCTATACCATTAAGCATACATGATTTTGAAGCTGCAGGGATTTATTTCGATGAGGACCGCTTTTGTAAACCATTTATCACAGACCGGATATTGTCTGCGCTTTTTCCGGGTAATGAGGATTGGGTAAAAGAAAATATGCTTGACAATTATTCTTTTAAGAGATCATATAATACACAACAAAAAATTGCAGCCTGGTTTAAAAGTAATCCGGAAAAGGAATATGTAAAACAAGGTTTATTTGACCTGATAACTAATGTCATCCTGATCAGGGATACAGATAAACCAAATCATTTTCATTTCAGGATCAATAACCAGTTTACAGAATCTTTTAAGCAACTGGAAGATACGCTGCAGCAAAAACTGAATATCCTGTATCACCGGTATTTTTTTGAAATGCAGGATGAACTCTGGAAAAACGGTACAAGGAAAAAACTCGATGCCCTGCAAAAAAATACCAATATGCTTCTTTGCGCCGAAGACCTTGGCATGGTTCCGGATTTTGTAGAGAACATTTTAATCGACAGGGAAATCTTAGCCTTGCAGGTGCAACGCATGCCTAAAAAGATCGGCGAAGTATTTGCCCATCCGAAAGATGCAATATACCTGAGTGTTGTAACAACTTCTACTCATGATATGAGTACCATCCGCCAGTATTGGGAGGAAGAAAAAGAGGATATTCAGCTATTTTATAACCAAATGATAGGACATCAGGGCGATGCGCCCTTTTATTGCGAACCATGGATCGCTCAGGAAATCATTCAGCAGCATCTGAATTCCCCTGCTATGTGGGCAGTTTTTTTATTACAGGATCTGATGGCGATAGATGATAAGATCAGAAGAAAAAAACCGGCAGAAGAAAGGATCAATGTTCCGGCTGATCCAAATCACAGTTGGGATTATCGCATGCATTTGACTCTGGAGGATCTATTGGCTGAACAAACTTTTATTCAGCACATCAGAACCATGATAAAACAAAGCGGCCGGTCTTGAATTTATAATGAAAGTTTCTTACAAAATATATAACCTCCCTTTTAAATATCCTTTTACAATTTCTAAAGGGACTAAAACACATCAGCCTACATTAATTGTTCAACTTGAATTTTTTGGTTTAAAGGGTTATGGCGAAGCTCCGGCTATCAGTTATTACAATATACCCATTGAGAAAATGGTATCTGATCTGGAATTGAAGAAAAATTTTATTGAAAAATTTTCTTTCTCGGATCCTGAACGGTATTGGCATTACCTGCATCATTTGTTTCCAAACAATCCCTTCCTTGTTTGTGCACTTGATATGGCAGGTTGGGATATCTATGGTAAACTAAAAGGGAAACAATTGCATAAATTGTGGGGTTTGGATACAGAAAAATCTCCACTTACAGATTTTACCATCGGGATGGATAATATGGAAACCATGGTCAAAAAAATGAAAGAAAAGCCATGGCCAGTTTATAAAATAAAACTGGGATCGGAGAATGATATAGAAATAGTTTCTGCTTTACGCAAAGAAACAAACGCATTGTTCAGGGTTGATGTTAATGCAGGATGGACATTAGATGAAGCGATCATTAAAATTCCCTTGTTAAAGGAATTGGGGGTTGAACTCATTGAACAGCCATTGGCTAAGGATAATTGGGAGGAAATGAAAATTTTGTACAAAGAATCATCTCTTCCTCTATTTGCTGATGAATCCTGTGTTAAGGAAGATGATGTATTAAAATGTGTGGATCACTTTCATGGCATCAATATCAAACTTACCAAATGCAGCGGAATTACTCCTGCCAGAAGAATGATTGCCCAAGCAAAAGACCTTAACCTGAAAACCATGGTTGGTTGCATGAATGAAAGTTCAGTTGGCACAGCGGCTATTGCGCAATTGGCTCCCATGCTGGATTATGTTGATATGGACGGACCGTTGCTTTTATCTGAAGATATTGCAACCGGGGTAACATTTGATTTAGGAAAATTACAATATCCCGTGGGACCGGGATTGGGAATAACAATAGAAAATTTTTAATTTGGCAGAACTGATCACTTATAAATAAAATGACCGTAAACATAATTATCCGACTTTCGCATTTATGACTCCTGAAAGAAAAGATCGGCTTAACGCGGTATTAAGCAAAAGGCAACCCGCAATAACCATTGTTTTGGAAAATGTTTCAGATCCGCATAATATTTCTGCGGTGATGCGTACCTGTGATGCCATAGGTATCCAGGATATTTATGTATTGAATACGGTTATAGGTAATCATGAAAAATGGAGTGCCAAAACCAGCTCCAGTGCTGCTAAATGGTTAACCATTCACCAGTTTACCGATATTGCATCCTGCTTTGAAGCACTGAGAAAAAATTATAAAAAGATATATACTACCCATTTGAGTTCTGGTGCTGTTGATCTGTACGACCTTAATTTATCAGAATCGGTGGCACTTGTTTTTGGGAATGAACACAGTGGCGTTAGTGATGCACTTATTGATTTGTGCGACGGTAACTTTATTATTCCCCAGGTTGGCATTATCAAATCTCTTAACATTTCTGTTGCCTGTGCAATTTCTGTATATGAAGCTTATCGACAGAAAAAGATCGCCGGCCATTATGATCAGCAACAACTGGATGCAGACAGGTATAAAAAACTGCAAACGGAATGGGGATTCATCCCGGAAGACCCTTCACTTCCTGCATAAATTTTCTTTTGTATAGATGCTGTTTCTGCTGTCATTGTTTATTTAAATGGTAACTTTTCTTTAAACCGTTTAATTTAACTTAGCAACAAATAGTCTATTATGCGAATCAGTATTTTCCTGCTTTTTTTATTCTTATGTGTACAAGTTTTTGGTCAAACCAAAAAGCCATTAGACCACAGTGTATATGATGATTGGAAATCTCTTGCTGAACGGATGATAAGCAACGACGGAAAATTTGTTGTTTACAATATCAATGCACAGGAAGGCGACGGGGAACTGGTCATTCATCGAATTAACACCGGAAATAAAAGATCCATTGCCCGCGGTTATGCCGCAATAATAACTGAAGATAGCCGCTTTGCTATTTTTAAGATCAAACCTGTTTTTCAGGAAACACGCCAGGCAAAGATCAAAAAAAAGAAGGCTGATGAAATGCCAAAAGATTCACTGGCCATTGTTGTTTTGGGCGAAGACAGTGTCATCTATATTTCCCGGGTTAAGTCTTTTAAAACTCCTGAAAAAGCAGCAGGCTGGCTCGCATACCAGATCGAAAAACCACTACCGGATACCGGTAAAAGCAAAGCAAAACCGGATTCTGTAAAAAGCAGAATTGAAATGCTCACAAAACTGGCAGATTCTTTGATCAGGAAATCGCTTGATTCTGTAAAAGGGAAAATTGAAAAAGAAGAAGTGATCAATGCTGCAAAAAAGGCAGTTAAAGAAATTTATAAAAGAGCAGAAGATGCCGAATTGAATTATCTCCGGGATGCTGATGGAGATGATGCTGCTGCTGGTTCCACAAATGAAGGGACAGACCTCATAGTAAGAAATTTAAACAACGATTCGGAAAAAGTATTCAAATTTGTAGGTGAATATCTATTTGATGAAAAGGGAACGAAACTGTTAATTGAAACAACGAAAAATGCAAAAGACACTAACAGCAAAGCCTGTGTCATAGTCTATGATCTGGGTATGGATAAAATTGATACCATCATGCAGGGACTGAACGAAGCAAAAAATTTCAGTTTTGATGAGGACGGAACCCAAATGGCATTTGTTGCAGAAAGAGACAGCAGCAGCAAGGCTTTACAAAAATTCTACAAGCTTTGGTATTATACAAAGGGGCAGGACAGCGCAACCATACTCGCAGATAAAAATACCATTGGTATGCAATTGGGGTCAGCTGTTAGCGAGAACGGTTCAATAAAATTCAGTAAAGACGGACGAAAAATATTCTTTGGGGTTGCACCTGTTCAATCTCCAAAAGATACAACACTCGTGGATTTTGAACTGGCAAGATTGGATGTATGGCATTACAATGACGACTACCTGCAACCACAGCAATTGAAACAATTAGCGCAGGACTTGAAAAGGAATTTTACTGCTGTGATTAAACCCGGTGCATCTGAATTGATACAGCTTGGAGCAGAAGATGTAGAAAATATTACCCTGGTGGATGAAGGGGATGCTGATTGGGTACTGGGGCTGACAACAAAGAATAACCGGATCAATACACAATGGGAAGGAAGGTCCAGGTATACGGTTTATGCAATAAATACAAATGATGGAAAACGTACACTGGTTCAGTCAAACAGTTTAGGCGTATTTAGTGCATCCCCCAAAGGAAAATATATTTACTGGTATAACCCTGCATTGAAAAATTACTTCACGTATAATATTGCAACAAAAGAAATAAAAAATATTTCCGGGAAGATCACAGAGCCATTATATGATGTAGAAAATGATGTTCCCGATTTTCCGCGTGCTGCAGGTATTACAGGCTGGACTGCCAACGACCATTATTTATTGTTGAATGACGTTTATGATATCTGGCAGGTAGATCCGGCGGGAATTGAAACACCCAAAAACATCAGTAATGGATGGGGTAAGAAGCATAAAAGAGAATTAAATTACATTCGTTTCGACAAGGAAAAAAGATTTATCGAAGATGACGAAACAATTGTACTCAACGTTCAGGATAAAACAACAAAGTTTGCCGGGTTTTTTACGAAAAAAATAAATGAGATAAAAGATCCGCAGGAATTAACATTCGGTCCTTACAGTTTTGGAACCCCCGTTAAAGCAAAAAATGCAGCAGCGTATATTGTTCAGCGTGCCAATATCAATGAATCAGAATTATTTGCAACTGATGATCTGAAAAATCTGAACAAACTCACTGATATTGCTTTACAGCAAAAAGATTTTAACTGGCTATCATCCGAATTGGTAAAATGGAAAATGTTTGATGGGAAAATGAGTGAAGGGTTGTTGTTTAAGCCAGCGGATTTTGATCCAAAGAAAAAGTATCCGGTCATTTTTTATTTTTATGAAAGAAATGCCGACGGATTGTACAATTATCGTACACCCGCACCCAGTGCATCCATCATCAATATTCCCTATTTTGTAAGCAACGGATATTTGGTTTTTGATCCCAATATATATTACAAAACAGGTGAGCCGGGCGAAAGCGCTTATAACAGTGTTGTAAGTGCCGCAAAATATCTTTCAAAAATGCCCTGGGTTGACAGTACCCGGATGGCCATTCAGGGACAAAGCTGGGGAGGTTATCAGGTTGCTTATTTGGTTACAAGAACCAATATTTTTCGTGCTGCAGGGGCAGGCGCTCCCGTTAGTAATATGACAAGCGCATACGGAGGCATTCGGTGGGGCACCGGTATCAACAGGCAATTCCAATATGAAAAAACACAAAGCCGCATAGGGGCAACTCTCTGGGAACGTCCCGATCTGTATATTAAAAATTCACCTTTATTTACAGCCGATAAAGTAAACACCCCATTATTGTTGATGCACAATGATGCTGATGGAGCGGTGCCCTGGTACCAGGGTATTGAATTTTTTACAGCACTTCGCAGGCTTGGAAAAAAAGTATGGTTATTGGAATACAACGGTGAAGATCATAATCTGGTTGAACGCAAGAACCGCAAAGATCTTTCAGTCAGACTGGGACAGTTTTTTGATTATTATTTAAAAGATGCCAAACCTGCCAACTGGATAAAATATGGTGTACCAGCAACCGATAAAGGAAAGGATTGGGGATTGAAAGTGGAGTAGGAGCAGTGCCAGGCAAGATACTTAATTCTGTTACGGGGGATGAAATTCCAGGCAACTATTGAATGTCCTGATTTCTGTATGCATTTAAATACGGCAATTTGAAAAAAGAGGAGATCATACAAAGATTAATGTCCAATCACCACGACTTTGTGGATATTGTCTTAAGCCTGGATGAAAGTGAATATTGTTTATCTGTAAATAACAAGTGGACTGCCGGCCAGCACCTGAAACATATTTATTTATCTGTTTCTCCTCTGGTAAAAGCCATGCAGTTACCCGTTTTTTTGTTGAAATGGATCTTTGGAAAGGCAAACCGGTCTTCTGAAAATTATGAATCGCTGGTTGAAAAATATCAATGCAAATTGAAACTGGGAGCTGTTGCATCCTCCAGGTATATTCCCAATCAATTATGATTTGAGCAAAGAGAAATTTTAAAAAAGAAATTACTTCTTGCTGTTAAAAACCTGTGTAATTTTATAAAGCAGTTTTCAGAAAGCAATCTGGATAACTGTTTTTTGCCGCATCCTTTCTTGGGAAAGATCACAGTTCTGGAAATGTGTTATTTCACAATATACCATGTAAAACATCACAGAGATCTGGTTCTTAGATCTGTTGGAAGAAAAGAAATACGGTAGTTTCGAAGTATTGATAATGTTATTTAATAATTCAGTTTAAATGAAAACTAAAGAGATCGATCAGCTTAGAACAGATGAAAATCAACAACTACGGAAGTTGCATACCATTGTTGAAGAAGCCATTAAAGCAGAAAAACTGATCATTAATAATCTGACAAATCCTCCGGATGAAATCCTCACCCGTGGTCAGAAATTATCAGATAAGGTTGCCCGTTTCGGAGGGAGCTGGTATTTTATAATTTCTTTTATGATCATACTTGCCGTTTGGATCATATACAATGTACTTGCGCCTTTTAATGAGCATTTTGATCCATATCCATTTATCCTGATGAATCTGATACTTTCCTGTATTGCAGCAATGCAGGCACCGGTGATCATGATGAGCCAAAACCGCAAAGAAGAAAAAGACAGGATGAGAAATGAAAATGATTATATGATAAACCTGAAAGCGGAAATGCAGATAAGAAGCCTGCATCAAAAAATGGATCTGTTACTGGAAGACCAGATAAAAACATTGTTTGATACTCAGGCTAAACAATTTGCTTTGTTACAAGAAATTGATTTAAAAATAGGCAAACTGACAAGTAGGTAAATCAATTTTGCTAATCATTACAGCATTGTAGCATACAGGAACATGAAATCCATTTTTAAAAATGATTACAATGAAAATATTTAATTTGATCTTGATAGTCGGGCTGATTTCTTCCTGCAATAATCCTGAAGACAAAACCGCAGAACCAGAACCAACAGAAAATCCAGATACTGTGTATAATAGAATTGCTGATCCAGGAACTTCTTATGAAGTTGTTGAAACCAAAGGCTTTTATGTTTGGAAAGTGGATGCTGAAAAAAAGACTTTGAAAAAAAATAAGAACATCAATGATCATTCAATCGATGCAGATTCTGTGATCAATGGTTTAAACAGGCAGTATGCAGATATATTGCTGGAGAAAATCAGTTTGAAAAAAGAAACGATTCATCTGAAAATTTCAAACAGTGATTATCTTACCAACCAGATCGGATCTACCGGTGCGGCACAGTACATTGCACAGGCAGTAATAAATCTGACTTCTGTTCCCGGGATAAAATATGTACAGATTGATTTTAAAATGGGCAGCCATGCTTCTCCGGGTATCTGGACGAGGAATGATTTCCCCGGCTATATCATCATTCCTTAAATAATAATTGATCCTAAATTAAAAATATAATGCCAATTACCGGACACTGAAATGGAATTTCTTATAAATAATATTCCCTTTCCAGCAGTGGATACTGCTGATGAAGATGGGTTGCTTGCATTTGGAGGCGACCTGGGTATTGAGAGATTACTGGAAGCCTATAGAAACGGGATATTTCCCTGGTATAGTGAAAATGAACCCATTTGCTGGTGGAGTCCGGATCCCAGGTTTGTGTTGTTTCCCGAAAAATTACACATCAGTAAAAGTATGCAGCAGGTATTGAACAGTAATCAATTCAGGTTTACTATAAACAAATCTTTCGAACAGGTGATCAATAACTGCAGCAACATTAAAAGGGCAGATGGAAATGGTACCTGGATAAATCATGAAATGATAAAAGCCTATATTGATTTACACAAATTGGGTTATGCAATGAGTGCAGAAGCCTGGAAGGACGGTGAACTGGTTGGTGGATTGTATGGCATCAAAATGGGTAATTTGTTTTTTGGGGAAAGTATGTTCAGTAAAAATTCCAATGCCAGTAAATTTGCGTTTATAAAACTGGTTCAGCAATTTAAAGAAGAAGGAATAAAACTGATAGATTGCCAATTGCATACAAATCATCTCGAAAGTTTGGGTGCCGAAATGATACCGAGAAAGCGATTTATTGAAATCCTGAAAAAAAATATTTAGGAGGATACTTTTTTCGCTAAAATAGTATCATTCGAAAACTTAAGTCCCAAAAAATAAAATACCAATTATGGTGAGAGAGCATAATTATAAAACAATGGTTGAATGGACAGGAAACCGGGGAGAAGGCACCAGCAACTATCGGGGGTATGAACGCAGTCATATTATTTCAGCTGAAAACAAACCGTTTATTGAGGCTTCATCTGATCCGTTATTTATGGGAGATGCAACTAAATATAATCCCGAAGAATTATTGGTTGCTTCTTTGTCTTCCTGCCATATGTTATGGTATTTACATTTATGTGCGGATAATGGGATTGTTGTGATCAGTTATAAGGATGAGGCAACGGCAATTATGCTGGAAACAGGTGCCGGCGGACATTTTGCAGAAGTTATATTGCATCCGCTGGTAACGATCAATGATGAATCGAATATTGAAAAAGCGAACGATTTACATGAAGAAGCGCATAAAAAATGTTTTATTGCAAATTCATGCAACTTTCCTGTAAGGCACGAGCCTTCCTGCCTGGCAATCTAAATCTACAGATCTTTTCTTTTAAATCTGAGTTTACTATCATCAATCAGGTATAAAATTAATTTCCCGTTTTCCATATAATAACTTACCAGCCTTGCACTGAGTTTTTCGGAAAATATTTTTTCTGCTTCCTTGTTTTTACAAGCCATTTTAGTTCCCGAAAAAGAGGAGAACTGTATCC
>JBBKWV010000041.1:0-8862 GCA_037969135.1 Ferruginibacter sp. | reverse complement strand
GGATAGAGCGATCGGAGATCAATAACTGCTACCTGTCCTTTAAAATTTCTGGCGGCGGCTTTGGCCCAGTAAACACCCATACCGTAAGTGATCACGCAGCAGCTTTCTCCATTCTTTATTTTTTCATCATCAGCCGGTAAAACAATATTTCCTTTTCCCAATGGGATCATATAATCCCTGGAAGGTTCCGTCATCTTTGCTTCCTCCGTTCCGGGAACCTTACTCCAGTAAAGACCTTTGTGTTCGAGCATCACTACCGGGTTGGGATCCAGAAAGGCTGCTTTCAACAATCCTTTCATATCGGCAGTATTGGAAGGGTAAACGATCTTGATCCCTTTAATGGTCAGCAAGGTGCTTTCGATACTTCCGCTGTGATAAGGCCCGCCGCCACCGTAAGCTCCAATAGGTACCCGAATGAGCGTTTGCACCGGGAATTTTCCACAACTGAGATAGCAACTTTTGGATATTTCTGTTACCAACTGGTTCAATCCCGGATAAATATAATCGGCAAACTGAACCTCAACAATTGGTTTTATGCCAACTGCACTCATTCCAACGGTAGAACCAATGATATATGCTTCCTGGATAGCGGTATTGAATACCCGATGATCGCCAAACTGCTCTGCGAGGGTAGCTGCTTCCCTGAAAACACCGCCCAGCCTGCGGCCTACATCCTGACCGTATAAAACGGCTTCGGGAAAATCTTCCATGATCTCCCGGATAGCAAATAAAGCAGCATCTACCATCAACACTTTTTCTTTTCCCAACGGGTTTCTTTCACCCGTTTCTTTTGTTACAGGTGTGGGTGCAAAAATGTGGCTGCACACATTGGCGGGATCAGGTTCCGGCGAAGCCGCAGCTGCCTCAAAATCTTTTTTTACCAATACCGCTGTTTCATTTTCTATTTGCAGCAAACGGGATTCCTCCATGCCCAGATCCAGTAAAACTTTCCTGAGTTTCGGGCCGGGATCATTTTTTGCATGCTTGATCAAATCTTCTTCTGAACGGTAAAATTCTTTTCTCACGCCACTGGTATGATGTCCCAGCAAAGGAACCGTTGCATGAACCAGGAATGGTTTCCGCGTTTCCCTTACTTTATTTACCACATCCTGCATGGTTGTATAGCTGTCAATAAAGTCGCTACCATCTATGCTTACCCGCTCAATACCCCTGAAACCTTCAATGAAATCATATGCATTGGTTGTTCTGGCTTCTGCTGAGGATACACTGATACCCCAGTCATTGTCCTGCACCAGGTAAATGACGGGCAACTGATGTAATGCAGCAAACTGAAATGCTTCACTCACTTCCCCTTCGGTTACAGAAGCATCTCCCAGAGAACAGATCACCACCGGTGATTCATTACCTGCTCCTTTATTTAATAATGGAGATTGTATACGTTCTAAAAACTTAATTCCCTGTGCTATTCCGGTTGTCGGAATGGCCTGCATACCGGTAGCGCTGCTTTGGTGAATGATAGTTGGTTTATCAGTTCCCCGGTAATTCGGGTGATTATAATATTCCCTGCCTCCGGTAAAAATGTCTTCGCCCTTGGCCAGTAATTGCAGCATTAACTGATAAGGGGTAAAACCAAGTCCCAGCATGATGCTCTCATCCCTGTAATAAGGACTCACAAAGTCGCAGGGTAATAATTGAAAGGCTGTTGCTAATTGAATCGCTTCATGGCCCCGGGAAGTGCTGTGTACATACTTGCAAATGCTGCGATTGGATTCGTAAATATCTGCCATTGCTTTTGCTGTACACATATAACGGTAAGCGCTCAATAAAATATCGGTATCAACTGCCATTCATATCAAATAAAGGTGAAAAATCAGCGCAAAAATAACCAATTAAACAGTTCCGTCTGCGGGCTTCAGGATGCGGCAAAAAAAAAGCCACTAAAAGTGGCTGAAAATATTCGAAAACGTTTATTGCATTTTAAATGACTCCAGGAATTTGGTTGTAAAATTTCCACTTTTAAAACTTTCATTTTCCATTAATTGTAAATGGAATGGAATGGTGGTTTTAATGCCTTCGATCACATATTCACTCAGGGCCCTGTGCATGGTATCGATGGCTTCCTCACGGGTTTGGGCAACCGCAATCAGTTTGCCGATCATACTATCGTAATACGGGGGAATGACATAGCCAGCATATACATGGCTGTCAACGCGAACGCCATGTCCGCCCGGCTGGTGTAATACGGTGATCTTTCCCGGTGATGGCCTGAAATCATTGTAAGGGTCTTCGGCATTTATCCTGCATTCTATTGCATGCATCTGGGGATAATAAGCCCTGCCAATTATTTTTTCACCATTGGCTATTTTGATCTGTTCCTTAATAAGGTCGTAGTTGATCACTTCTTCTGTAACGCAATGTTCAACCTGTATACGGGTATTCATTTCCATGAAATAGAAATTGCGGTGCTTATCTACCAGAAATTCGATCGTTCCCACGCTTTCATAATTGATGGCCTGGGCAGCTTTAATTGCGGCTTCACCCATTTTATCACGGAGTTCTGTGGTCATGAAAGGAGAGGGTGATTCTTCTACCAGTTTCTGATGCCGGCGTTGAATGGAACAATCTCTTTCACTCAGGTGGCAAATATTTCCATACTGGTCACCGGCTATTTGAATTTCTATATGCCTTGGTTCTTCCACAAATTTTTCCATATAAATGCCATCATTCTTGAATGAGGCAGCTGCTTCTGTCTTTGCATTTTCAAAGGCTTTTTCAATTTCTGTTTCTTCCCAAACCACCCGCATTCCTTTACCACCACCACCGGCGGTTGCTTTTAAAATGACCGGGTAACCTACTTCTATTGCAGATTTTTTTGCATGTTCTACACTTTCCAATAATCCATCTACACCGGGAACAACAGGAACACCGGCTTTGATCATGGTTTGCTTGGCAGTAACTTTATCACCCATCATATTGATCATTTCCGGAGTGGGACCGATAAATTTGATATTGTGGTCGCCACAGATCTTGGCAAACTTTGCATTTTCAGCCAGGAAACCATAACCCGGATGAATGGCATCTGCGTTGGTGATCTCAGCTGCAGCCATGATATGGGCCATATTCAGGTAACTGTCTACACTTGCGGGCTTGCCAATACAAACGGCTTCATCTGCAAATTTTACATGCAGACTGTCTTTATCAGCGGTAGAATAAACAGCCACCGTTTTAATCCCCATTTCCTTACAGGTACGCAATATCCGCAATGCAATTTCTCCCCTGTTGGCAATTAATATTTTTTTGAACATCGTAATAATTTGGAATTAATAGATTTGAAGATCTGGAAATCAAATGACCCGGAACTTTGATGAAATATCCATTGTATTTCTACTTCAAATTTCCCAATCGATTTATTTACAAATTAAATGGGTTCTACTAAAAATAATGGCTGATCATACTCAACGGGACTAGCGTCTTCTACCAAAACTTTTACGATCCTTCCCTTTACTTCACTTTCAATTTCATTAAATAATTTCATCGCTTCGATGATACAAACAACTTTACCGGGAGTAACTTCATCTCCTACATTTACTAAAATGGGTTTTTCCGGTCCCGGCTGGCGGTAAAATGTACCGATCATCGGACTTTTTATTGTTATCAGGTTATCTGCTTTCGGAGCGGCTTCCTGTTTTGCTGCAGGAGGAGTAACTGCTGCCGCCGCTGCCGGAGCCTGTTGTTGCGGGCTGAATGATTGAGAAGATGTGGTTGCTACAATATTTTGTACGGGATCTTTCTTTTGTTTGATGGTGATCTTTCTTCCGTCTTCTTCAATGGTGATTTCACCTATTGTGGTCTTATTAATTAATTTAACAAGTTCCTGAATTTGTTTGATGTCCATGTGATTTAATTAAATGATTAAATTGGGTATAAGAAACGGGCAGCTAAGATATGTAATGATTAATCAAAATAGCAAGAATAAAAATCAATTATTATAATAAATGCCCCAAAAAGTGCCCAAAAAGCCTTAAAAATGGATGAATTATGGCTAAAAATGTGGTTTTTTATGAAAAATAAAAAGGGCTGTTTCTATAAAAAACACCCCTTTTAGGTTCATTGAATATTTATCAATTCATTTTTTTCTGCAGGTTTTCATCTATCGCATCTAAAAACTCTTCTGTATACAGATAATGTGCCCCGTGAGAAACCTTGTTTCCATGGATACAAACTGCCAGATCCTTTGTCATTTTTCCGCTTTCCACTGTTTCAATACAAACTGTTTCCAGGGCATTGCAAAAATCGATCAATGGCTGGTTGCTGTCTAATTTACCCCGGAAAGCAAGTCCCCTTGTCCAGGCAAATATAGAAGCAATGGGGTTTGTGCTGGTTGGTTTACCTGCCTGGTGATCGCGATAGTGCCTGGTAACCGTTCCATGAGCCGCTTCAGCTTCCATGGTCGATCCGTCGGGTGTTATCAAAACAGAAGTCATCAAACCCAAACTGCCAAATCCCTGTGCCACAGTATCACTTTGTACGTCTCCATCATAATTTTTACATGCCCATACAAAATTGCCGTTCCATTTTAAGGCTGAAGCAACCATGTCATCGATCAATCTGTGCTCGTAAGTGATACCGGCTTTGGTAAACAGGTCTTTAAATTCAGCCTGATAGATGTCTTCAAAAATATCCTTGAAACGACCGTCGTATTTCTTAAGAATGGTATTTTTGGTAGACAGATACAGGGGCCATTTTTTACTCAAGGCCATATTAAAACAACTGCGGGCAAATCCCATAATACTCTCATCGGTATTGTACATGCTCATGGCAACGCCATCCCCTTTAAAATCATACACTTCAAAAACCTGGGCAGCGCCACCACCTTCGGGGGTAAAGGTCATGGTAAGTTTTCCTTTTCCTTTGATCACGGTATCCGTAGCACGGTACTGGTCGCCAAAAGCATGACGGCCAACAATGATAGGAGCAGTCCAGTTGGTAACCAAACGTGGCACATTTTGCATCACGATGGGCTCTCTGAAAACGGTTCCATCCAAAATGTTACGGATCGTACCATTCGGGCTCTTCCACATTTGCTTCAGGTTAAATTCTTTCACCCTGGCTTCATCCGGAGTGATGGTGGCACATTTGATACCTACGCCACAGGCTTTGATCGCATTGGCTGCATCAATGGTTACCTGGTCGTTGGTTTCATCGCGGTATTCCATTCCCAGATCGAAATACTGTATAGGCACTTCTATATAAGGAAGAATCAATTTGTCTTTAATAAATTTCCAGATGATCCTTGTCATCTCGTCACCATCCAGTTCTACAACGGGGTTTGTTACTTTGATTTTGGCCATAATTATGTATTTGATTTTGCTGCGAAATTATTATTTTCTCCACCATTCTGAACGATGGAAGGAATTCTTTTAAATTATATCAGGAAGAATTAACCATATAAACCTGCCTCCTTTTACAATCCTGTCGATTTTTTCAATTGAAAATCTATGATGACCGAACCCATGTTTTCGATGATGGCTTCTCCAAATTCTGTTGTTTTTAAAAGAGTTGCTCCGCTCATCAGGTTATAGAAATCGATGGTAACCTGTTTGCGCATGATGGTAGCCTGCAAGGCAGAACTGATCAATTCTGCGGCTTCATTCCAGCCCATATATTCCAGCATCATACAGCCGCTTAAGATCACCGAAGAAGGGTTCATGCTGTTGGTGCCGGCAAATTTAGGTGCTGTACCATGGGTGGCTTCAAACACCGCATAGCCTGTGTTATAATTGATGTTGGCACCCGGTGCAATACCGATACCGCCCACTTCTGCAGCCAGCGCATCTGAAATATAATCCCCGTTCAGGTTGAGGGTGGCAACCACAGAATAATCTTTTGGAGCTATCAATATCTGTTGTAAAAAATTATCGGCTATGATATCTTTTACCAACAGTTTGCCTTCGTGCAATGCTTTACGCTGCACTTCATTGGCATGTGATTCACCATGTTCTTTTTTCAGTTCGTCCCATTCATCCCAGGTAAAAGTCTGATCGCCAAATTCCTGCCGGGCTACTTCATAACCCCAGGTTTTAAATCCACCTTCAGTAAATTTCATGATATTGCCCTTGTGTACAAGCGATACAGAAGGCAGGTTGTGTTCCAGGGCGTGTTTAATGGCAGCCCTTACCAGTCGCTTGGTTCCTTCAGATGAAACAGGTTTTACACCATAGGCCGAGTCACCCGGGAAACGGATATTTTTAACCCCCATTTCCTCTATCAGGAATTTTTCAAATTTTAATGCATCTGCTGATCCGGCTTTCCATTCAATGCCGGTGTAAATATCTTCGGTATTTTCCCGGAAAATGACCATGTCTACATTTTCGGGATGCAATACCGGTGAAGGAACTCCTTTAAACCATTTAACCGGACGTACACAGGCATACAGGTCAAGGTCCTGCCGCATGGCCACATTCAACGAACGGATACCGCCACCAATAGGCGTTGTTAATGGCCCTTTGATGGATACCAGGTAATCTTTGGCGGTTTGCAGGGTTGCAGACGGCAACCATTCGCCGGTTTGTTTAAATGCTTTTTCGCCGGCCAGCATTTCCAACCAGGCTATTTTCCGTTTTCCGTTGTACGCTTTTTCCACAGCCTTATCAAAAACATGTTGAGCTACAGCCCATATTTCAGGGCCAATGCCATCGCCTTCAATATACGGGATGGTTGGGTTGTTGGGAACGTTTAGCTTTCCGTCGGTTCCCAGGGTTATTTTATTTGCCATAATGATATTTTGGAGCCGGGCCGCAGATATTCACCTGAACTTCATTGGCGTCGCACTCTTGTACATGAGATCTTTACTGATCTTTTTTGGAAATGCAAATTTACAACAACGGCGGCAGAGAATAAAACGAATAAAAAAAGTTCCCGTAATAAGGGAACTTTTTTTGAAAGAGTAATATTAAAAAGTTCTTCGCACCCTGAAATTACATACCACATTGTAAGGCGTATTGACGCTATAAGTTCCGTTGAATGTTCCGGAAAACTGACCGCTGATATACTCACCCCATGTTCCTAATTCTGTGATATGAACATAAAGGGGTACTGCAAATGAACTGGATTGCAGATTGCTTACATAATTGGTGACGAAGCGGGTCATTAGCTGGTTGCTGTTAACTGCAATGCCAGTATCACTAAAACGAAAGTTTGCAGTAAATCCTTGCGGATTGCCTTTATTTCCGCTGATGTTTAGCTGATTTGGTATTCCTGTGGGCGAATAGTAATGATATATTGAATCGGCCGGATAGTTGAATGCATAAGAGGTTCCATCAACTGAAAAATGGATGAATTGATTGGTAGGCAATCCACATGCCTGAATATTTGAAACGGCATTTACCCCAGGCGTAATGGTATAATTCACCAAAGCACTTTGTTGCAGGGCATTTAAATCTTCTGCGCTCAAAATGATATTGCTGCTGCTGTTTGGACACAGGGTTCGCATAAAACTATAAGTCCCGTTACTGCTTAAAGGATACTTGCTGAACTGGTTGTTTTCTTTTACGTAGATATAGCCGTTTGTTACCGGGTTATTCGAATTACAACCGGTAACCGTACCTGTTACCATTGCGGATACCAGGTTGCCATTGGTTGAATTTCCGGAAACGGTAATATTTCCCAGCGAGATATTTGATGATGTAGTTGAAAATTGCTGTTCATGAAATGGAATATCACAATTAATGCTTTGGTTCATAAATACCTGTAAACGCAATGAAGCATTTGGTGGAATGGCCCCGGCAACATAACCGAATGCATCCGTTAAGCCTAATGCTGAGACGGATGTTCCCAGATCGGTAATTTTCACCTGTACATTTGGTATAGGATTATTATTCACATCCCTGATCGTGCAGTTAAACTGTATAAAATTATTGGGTACATCACAATTCCAGAAGGAGAAATGGTTCACTTCTCCCACATAATTATTCCCTGTTTTTGTAGCCAGTCCTTCTTCTTTCCAAAGGCCTGCAGCTTCATCAAAATACCATAAAGGGATGCTTGCAGGGGAGCTGGTTAATAGGGAAGCCGGCAACGGCATGGTAATGGTTGCTTTTTTCCCATCGGCAATTTGCAATAATTCCCCGGATGCAGCTGTCAATTCAATGGCAGCCATTCCATAAGTGGTCAATCCTTTCATTAAACCGGCGGTATTGATACCCCGCAGATCTCCGGGCATTATTTTGTGTAATTCAGCCGATGTTGGATCGATCCAAACGGCTGCTACATTTACCGTTCCGGTATGAATAGCTCCCGTAGCCGGATCCTTAACTGCATTGGCCGGAAAGGAAATTTGCAATCCATTGCTCTGTGAAACACTGCCACCTGCAGAAGCAGAGAATGTTCCTGCATTTGTTTTGGGCAAAAGTTTAATTCTGAAAAAAGCAGCTTTCCCTTCTTCGGCCAGATAGGTTTTGATGCTTTTAAAATAACCCGACACAGAAATGGTAACCACGGCTGCACTTTTGACAACCTGCACATTTTTTATTTCAAAAAATCCATACTGGTCGGTGAAAACGCTGGAACTGCCCATTTTTACTGCAGCGCCTGAAACTGGAGTATCGTTCTGGTCGGTAACAAAACCAGAAACCGAAGAGCTGACTTTTGTAACCAGGTCTGGTGGAAAACTGAATGGGTCAACATTGGCATCCATACTTTTCTTACAGGAAAAAGTGAAGCATGTGATCATAAGTATCAAACAAATACCGGGGATTTGTATATATTTTTTGAAAGTAGCATGATTCATAAAACTGATATTAGGGTTGTAATATAGATAAAATAAGTCTGCATCCGCAGCGAATAGCATCAATAATGCGGACAAGTTTTTTTCCTGATATGCTGCATTTGACGGGGTATTGC
>JBBKWV010000040.1:0-13635 GCA_037969135.1 Ferruginibacter sp. | reverse complement strand
CAAATATGATATGTCAATGCAGTAGTGGTAGTTTTTCCATTACTACCGGTAATGGCGATCACTTTACTGTTACCGATATACCTGAAAGCAAATTCAATTTCACTGATGACACTGATTTGCTTTAACCGGATCTTTTTCATTATGTCTGAGCTTTCAGGAATCCCCGGGCTTTTTACAACTTCGTCGGCATTTAATACAAATTTTTCTGTGTGTTTTGATTCTTCAAAGTGGATATTATGGGCATTCAGTTCTGCCCGAAAATTTTCTTTTATAGCTGAACTGTCTGATACGAATACATCATAACCCTGATGTTGTGCAAGCAAAGCTGCTCCCACACCACTTTCTCCGGCCCCCAGAATTACAATACGTTTACTCATTCAAAACAAAGTTCTGTTTACAAAAAAAATTGGTTCTTCAACAGCATAGAATTTAACAGGTAATAATTTCAGATGTCGTACAGCTAAATAAAAATGGTTTTTCAATAGTATTGACATTTACAGGACAACTTTTTCCTGATTTAAAATCAATAATTTCTTTAAAAAGGTTTTTCAAAAGCATAGAATTTAACAGGTGCATTTATTAAATCTTTTTGCTCAATTAAAATTGGTTCTTCAATAGTATTGACATTTACAGGACAACTTTTCCCGGAAACAGAATACTTTTTTGCATTCAGAATAAAAGGTTTTTCAACAGCATAGAATTTAACGGGTCTGGTGTATTCACAGATATTGCATTGTTTTGTCTGAAAAATATAAACCTCCATGCTGTTTATAAAGGCTTAAATTTTCCAACAAGTTTTTACCTTAGTTTGAGTGTAACAATTGCCATTGCCACACACAATATTGTTATGATCCAGAATCTTACTGCAATCTTACTTTCGTGATACCCCAATTTTTGATAATGGTGATGAAGCGGGCTCATTAAGAACACCCTTCTTCCTTCGCCATATTTTTTCTTAGTGTATTTAAAATATCCGACCTGAATCACTACGCTTAAATTTTCTACTAAAAAGACCATACAAAATATCGGGATCAGCAATTCCTTTCTGATGATAATTGCCAATGCAGCAATGATCCCTCCCAGTGCAAGGCTACCGGTATCGCCCATAAAAACCTGTGCCGGATATGAATTATACCACAGGAACCCGATGCATGCGCCAACAAATGCTGCAATAAAAATTGACAGTTCCCCAAGATTTGGTATGTACATGATGTTGAGGTACTCCGCAAATTTTATATTACCACTTACATAGGCAAAAACGCCCAGACATATCCCGATAATAGCGCTTACACCTGTTGCAAGTCCATCCAATCCATCCGTAATATTTGCACCGTTGGAAACAGAGGTAACTATTAAAATCACTACGATAATGTAAAGAATATACGTATACCCTTCCCAGCTTTTGGGTAAAAGTTTGGCATAATTAAACTCATGCGTTTTTACAAATGGAATGGTGGTGATCGGTGTTTTCACTTTTGCAAAAAGATGTTCCTTTCCATCAAGGTTTACGATATGAAAAGAATCACTCATTAATTTTTCTCCCGGGTTTAAATGAGCTTTTACATATTCTATATCTGGATTATAAATCTCTCTTTCAACCACTACATTATTATTAAAATACAACGTAGCCCCAACGATGATCCCCAACATTACCTGACCAAAAATCTTGAACCTTCCTGCCAGTCCATCCGCATCCGTTTTCTTATAATCAATTCCTTTTTCTTTAGCGATCCGCTTGGCACGTATCTTTAAATAGTCATCAATAAACCCGATTGTTCCTAGCCAAATGGTGCAAAGCAACATTAAGCGGACATAAATCTTATCAAGGTTTGCAAGCAGAATCGTTGGTATAAGTATTGCAAGGATAAGGATGATCCCTCCCATTGTTGGCGTTCCTTTCTTTTCCTGCTCACCGGCAAGCCCCAGATCTCTGACAGATTCGCCCAATTGTTTTTTTTGCAGAAACCTGATCAGTTTTTTACCATATACTGTAGTGATCACCAATGAAAGGATCATGGCCAGCAATACCCTGAAAGAAATGAACTTAAAAAGTCCGCTTCCGGGGAATCGTATGCTTTCCTGCGACATCCAGTCAAATAATTGATACAGCATTCAGGGTTATTATTTTTTTATTTTTAACTACTTTATTTTTAAATGATCTTCTAAAAACCCATTTTTTTTATTTTTCCAATAATTCAAACATTTCCTTCAATATTTTTTTATCATCAAAATCATATTTAATACCATTGATCTCCTGGTATTTCTCATGCCCCTTTCCTGCC
This sequence comes from Ferruginibacter sp., assembly GCA_037969135.1. Classification (GTDB taxonomy): domain Bacteria; phylum Bacteroidota; class Bacteroidia; order Chitinophagales; family Chitinophagaceae; genus Ferruginibacter. Next base: position 11,353 of record JBBKWV010000040.1, on the reverse strand, counting down.
AGCAAAACAATATCTTCATTGTTGCAAAGGCTTACAGCTGTTTTAATCGCTTCCCGCCTGTCGGCGATCGTGATACATTTTTTTCTGCCAATTACATTTACACCAGCCTCCATATCTTTCAGGATCTCCATCGGGTCTTCATTTCTTGGATTATCAGAAGTCAGGATTACCCTGTCGCTGTATTCACAGGCCACTTCAGCCATAAGTGGCCGTTTAGTTTTATCACGGTTACCGCCACATCCAACAACAGTAATTAATTTTTCATTCCCATTCCGGAGGTTCTTGATTGTTGCCAATACATTCAATAATGCATCAGGTGTATGTGCATAGTCAATGATTCCTACAATATTTTTATCCGTACTCAAAAAATAATCGAACCTACCTTCTGCACCAGACAGTCCGCTTAAGATCTGTAATACCGTATTTTTATCGGCGCCTAAACAAATTGCAGTTCCATAAACAGCCAGCAGATTAAATGCATTGAATTCTCCAATCATTTTAAAATGCACTTCTGTTTCATTGATCGTCATGTGCAAACCTGAGAGACTGTTGTCAAGGATCCTGCCTTTATAATCAGCCAGTGTTCTGAGACTGTAATAAGATTTTTTCGCAGCCGTATTCTGCAACATAACAGCACCTCTTTTATCATCTGCATTGCTGATGGCAAAAGCGGTTTCGGGCAATAAATCGAACCATGATTTTTTTACACGGATATATTCATCAAAGGTTTTGTGATAATCCAGGTGATCATGGGAGATATTGGTAAATATGGCACCGGTAAAAATCAAACCAGTTATCCGTTGCTGTTGTATAGCGTGGCTGCTGCATTCCATGAACACATATTCACAACCCTCATCCAGCATCTGCTTCAATAATTTATTCAGGCTGATGGCATCAGGAGTAGTATGGGTTGCTTCTATGATTTTGGTACCCACCTGATTTTGAACGGTGCTTATCAATCCGCATTTAAATCCGAGAGCAGTGTATACATTCCAGAGCAAGGTTACTATGGTTGTTTTACCATTGGTTCCGGTAACGCCTACCAGTTTCAATTTAGAAGAAGGCTCATAATAAAAATTATGACTCATGAAACCCGCTGCTGATGCAGTGTTTTCAACCTGTATATATGTTATATGATCAATGAATTGATCAGGCATTATTTCGCAAACGATTGCAGTTGCACCTTTTTCAATTGCACTCCCGATATAATTATGCCCGTCAACCGTATTGCCTGTTAAAGCAATAAAGCAAGTACCCGCTGAAACATTGCGTGAATCAGTTTGCAAATCCTTTACAGCAATACCGGTATTGCCGTTCACAGATTTTATACTTACCTTATATAATATGTCCTTTAACATTTTTCTTAATTGAGCAGCAATGATATTTTTTGTCCTTTAATAAAAATGGAACCCGGCTCAATGCTTTGATTGATCACTTTTCCCCTTCCGGATACCACTGCTTTCAGACCCTTATTCTCGAGCAGATAAACAGCATCTTTTAATCCCATTCCGGTTACATCCGGGGTTACCATATCGCCCGTAACTTTATAAATCGTTTCTTTTAATGAAGCCGTATTGTTTTGTATCTGAATATTCCTCCAGTATCCGGATGTTGCAGAATCTGTTGCTGTCATATTCAAATAACGGAAAATGGATTGCATATCATTCTTAGCGCCGAAATAAGTATATCTGGCTGAATCAATATTGGCCGGCATATTCAAGCTTGCGGTACTTAAAAAATGATTGTAGATATAATCGCTTATTTCTTTAAATACCCTTCCGGATACATCGGCACCATATACCAGGCGGGATTCATTGCTGTTTTGTATAACCACAGCCATCGTATATTTCGGAGCTTCTGACGGGAAATAACCGATGAAAGAGGCCTGATAAATTTTATTTCCTTTATTGTATCCTTTATTATTTAATGCGGTTACTGCTGTACCGGTTTTTCCCGAAATGGAGTAGGTTGAATCAAAAAGGATACGATGACCGGTCCCATGTGCGCTGTCCACCACCGCTTTCAGGCATTCTTTAAGCTGAATAAGTGTTTCATTGCTGCAGATACTTTCGACCAATACCTGCGGTTGGATAGATTTTATTGTTACACCATAATCCTGTATTGAACTTACGAGATACGGCTTCATCATCTTTCCGTTATTGGCAACTGCATTGTAAACCATCAGCATATGTAAAGGTGTAACAAGCTGTCCGTAACCGTGAGCCATGTAAGGGATCGAAGTTGCATGCCAGTATTTACTGTCTGGCTTGTAAATGATCGGGCGGCCTGAAGATGCAGTAATATCCACACCGGTAATGACATCCAGCCTCAGATCGTGCAGGTGATCCGTAAACTTTGATGGCTGGTTATGGTAATACTGATCGGCCAGTTTTGCAAAAGCCACGTTACTGCTCGTGAAAAAAGCTTTCTTCACTGTAATGGCTCCGGTTCCCATATGAGAATCCTTGATCCTCAAACCATAAAAGTATTTAGCCCCGCCTTCGCAATCCACGATTGAATTGATATCAACATATTTATCTTCGAGCAGGCTTATTAATGTGGGCAGTTTGAAAATAGAACCCGGTTCTGTTCTTTTACCGATACCATAATTCAAATCCTCTGTATACGTTCCATCCGGTTGCTTTCCCAGGTTTGCAATCGCTTTGATTTTACCGGTTGCTGTTTCCATAACGATTACAGTTCCATGAATGGAGTTGTTGTTTATCAGCATTTTCATCAATGCATTTTCAGCTACATCCTGTATATATGTATCTAATGTTGAGATGATATCCTTTCCATTCACCGGATCTACTTCTGCACCTTCAACAGGCATATAAGCCCCTGCCGCGTAGCGCATCAACCTTTGTCCGGTTGTGCCTTTTAAAAGGCTGTCGTAGGTTCTTTCCAATCCTACATTCTTCGTTGAATCTTCTCTTGACAAACCAATTGTTCTGTTGGCAAGCAATACATATGGATTGATCCTTTTATCCCTTGGATCAACAATAAACCCACTTTTATTTCTTCCTAGTTTTACCAGAGGAAACTCACGCAATGCCCTGAATTCATCAAATGATATTTTTCTTTTCAACAGGTAATAACGTTCTTTATTTTTATATGCCAGTTGCAATTGTTTTTTATATTCATTGCTGGTTTTATCTTTAAAAAGATTGGCCATGCAAATACTCAATGAATCCAGATTTTCTTTAAAACGTTTGCCCTCTTTCTCCCTTAATCCATCGGCAGCAAAATCCACATAAATGTCAAAAATGGGAACAGAAGTACTGAGCATATTTCCATCTTCACTATAAATAGTTCCCCTTTCGGCACCGATTGGCATATACTTCAAATGCAAACTATCTCCCATCCCTACCCAATAATTCCCCTCTGCCTGCTGAATGTAGACAGCTCTGCCCAATACCATAATACCAAGTAAAACGATACTCAAAAAACACAGATAGACTCTCCACAGTATGTCTTTTTTTACTTCCACTACAACGGGTCACTTTATTTATGAATGAATAATTTATTTTAAACTGTCGGTAAGCTGAATTGCCGGCCTGCCTAATTCGTGCAACCCCAATGGTTCTACTGCTTTTACCAACTCACTTGCCTTACTTCTGAAAATGACTTCACTTTTTATGGATTTATATTCATATTCCAGTTCCTTGATATTTTTTTCACTGTTTGCAATCTTTCTCGACAGTTTATCTGCATAATGCCCATTGTATATATACAGAACTGCCAATAAAGAAATAAATAAAAAGAAAGGGATATTTTCTACAATAAAACGGTAATTAAAAAATCGCTTCCAGTCTGCTTTTGCTGTAGCATGTTGATTTTCTTTAATGGTTTCTTCACTCATTGATTTATTTTTTACAGGCAATTCTCAACTTGGCACTTCTTGATCTCGGGTTTTCTTTCAATTCTTTTGTATCTGGAATAATTGGTTTTTTTGTCAGGATTTTAAAAGGGTTTTCCTTTTTAGTTCCATATACATCATCAATAATCATTTCTTCAAAAGAACCCTGTTTAAAAAAATTTTTCACCAACCTGTCTTCTAAAGAATGAAAACTGATCACTGCAATTCTTCCTCCCGGCTTTAATACACTTAAAGATTGTTGTAACATTTCCTTTAAAGCCCCCATTTCATCATTTACTTCAATTCTTAAAGCCTGGAATACCTGCGCAAAATATTTATTCGGATTCCCTTTTACTATGTGTTGAATAGCCTGTTTAAACTGACTGATCGTTTTTATTACAGCAATGCTTCTTTGTTCTGTTATTGTTTTGGCAAGCGTTTTTGAATTGCTGACTTCTCCGTATTTTTCAAAAATTTTATGCAATTGCAATTCTGTATATTTATTCAGCACATCCGCTGCAGTTAACGACTGGCGATTATCCATCCGCATGTCCAATGCTGCTTCATACCGTGTTGAAAACCCTCTTTCTGCCTCATTGAACTGGTGACTTGAAACGCCCAGGTCTGCTAATATCCCATCAACCTCAGATTGTTTCTGTACCCTTAAAAAACGTTGCAGATGCCTGAAGTTCTGTTGGATAAAAATGACCCTTTCATCCGCTGGTAAATTTTGTCTGGCATCCGCATCCTGGTCAAAAACAAATAATTTCCCTTTACTGCTCAATTTTTTCAAGATCGCCCTGCTGTGACTTCCGCCTCCAAAAGTGCAATCCACATACACTCCATCAGGATTGATCTCCAGCCCTGCGATAATCTCAGCCAATAAAACAGCCGTGTGATAATCGCCGGTTTGATCAGTTGATTCTTTTTTAACCATTATTTTTTTTGGTTCGTTCATATTGATCAACCTTTCATCCGTGCCTTCCTGCAGACAGATTATCAGCTTGTTTATTCATCACTTCATTGGCCAGATTACTGAATGCCTCCGGTGAAAAAGATTCAAAGAACTGTTGGTATTTATTTTTATCCCAGATTTCAATTTTATTGATTGCGGAAACCAACACAATGTCTTTTTCCAATGAAGCATGTTCCAGTAAATTTTTTGGTAAAAGAACCCTGCCGGCGGAATCCAGTTCTAACTGAACGGCCCCGTTTAAAAAATAGCGCCGGAACTCCCTAACTTTAGGATCAAAATCATTCAAATGGCTGATTTGATTAAAAATGGGATCCCAACTTTGAATTGGATAAAGCGTAAGGCATTTTTCAAAACCCCGGTTTATTACAAACACATAGTTTTCCTGTTCAGGCAATTGTTTTTTAAAGCCAGAAGGCAAAAGAAAGCGTCCTTTTGCGTCAATAGTAGATTCATATTCTCCTATAAATCCAATCATTAAAGGGGGTTAAAGTGTTTTGTTGAAATATTATTCACACAAAATAACACTTTTTCCCACTTTAAGACACAATTTTTGGAAAAGATTTTTATCCACAGTGGTTTATCCTATGTCTATAGCCGTTTTTAGTTTAAAATGGGGGTAAATCGATGTGGAAGAAATGTGAAATGATGTGAATTAATGTGGATAACGGGAAAATTACTTTGCAAGTGGGAAAGTAATCAGGAAGCAACTCCCTTTACCAAGGGTACTTTCTGCTTTTATTGTTCCTTTATGGGCATCAACCATTGTTTTTACATAACTCAATCCAAGCCCAAATCCTTTTACGTTATGAATATTACCGGTATGTGCCCTGAAAAATTTTTCAAAAATACGGCTTAAGGTCTCTTTATTCATCCCGATACCGTTATCTTCTATCTTAATTCTAAGGTTATTACCCACGTTGTTGGTTTGGAGTTTTAGTACAAGGTTTTCACCGGAATATTTAACAGCATTATCCAGTAAATTATTGATAAGGTTTGTAAAATGGACTTCATCAGCCATTACCATATCCTTTTGTGCATCCAGATTTATTTCAAGTGTTCCTTGTTTTTCATTTACCGGTAATGCAATATTATTAAGTGCACTTGTAATGAGTTCGTGTGCTGAGCGTTTTTTTAAATTTAGCTGTACTTCTTGTTTATCGAGCAACGCGGCTTGCAAAATGGTTTCAACCTGTTTATTCATTCTTTTATTCTCTTCCTTGATAACCGCTGTAAAATAATTTGTTTTTTCTTTATCAGAACTTACTTTTTCATTCTTAAGTGCGTCAACTGCAAGTGAAATTGTTGCCAAAGGAGTTTTAAACTCATGGGTCATATTGTTGATGAAATCGGATTTAATTTCACTTAATTTTTTTTGCCTCAGCAGTGTTCTTATGGTTAGAAAAAAAGCCGTGGTAATGATGATTGTAAATAAAATAGCTCCCAGTATGAACCAGGTGATCTCTTTTAAAATAATATTACTTTGGTTGGGAACAATGATAACCAGAAATTCTTCTTTGACCAGGCTTTCAAAATTACTGCCAGTTGGAACGATCAGTGGAATGATGTGATGGGTATTATTTACAGTATCGATATAATACTTAATAAAATTCTCTGTTTTTATCTCATCTCCCGCCAATGAATTTTGGGTAACAGCAAATTCAAATGGAATATCCTTCAGGTTATTTTTATCAAGGGCCGAACGTATAATATCCGAAATTTCTTCTTTAGTAAATCTTTGTATAACTGATGACTTATTAAACTCCATACTGATCTTATCATTGGGGAATAACAGGTTTGAATTTTTATTGAATCCGGGGAAGCGCTTGTCCTGTACCAGTTTTTCAGCAGCAGCATTGGTAGCACGATTGATGTTATCAATAAGTTGTTGTTCTTTTACTTCTTTTGCACTCTTCAGCCATAAAAACTGAAAAAATATCAATCCCAGTAAAGAAAGCAAAATCAAAACAGAAATAATGGGGAATACTTTTTTCATATCACTAAAATAGCACGATGCAATTGTTGCAAAAATAATCTACAAAAATGGATACAAAAATTAAAAACCCATTAATCCCTAAATTTAACTAAGGTTTACCACAAAAAAGAATTGATTTTTTTTAAACTTATTTTACAATTAAATCTTACATTGTCTGCATGATTGAACCCGCACAAAATACCTTATTGATTGCGGATCCGTTTTTGAAAGATCCGAATTTTATACGCACGGTTGTTTATATGTGCAGACATTCTGATGAAGGCAGTTTCGGCTTTGTATTGAATAAAATTTTTGATCAAACACTGGATGAGTTGATTACCGGTTTGGATGGGATTGATCTGCCGGTTTATTATGGCGGGCCTGTTCACACTGATACTGTTCATTATATTCATCAATACCCGGAACTGATCCCAGACTGCTATAAAATTTCTGACGATATCTATTGGGGTGGTGATTTTGATGTGGTCAAAAAATTAATACGCAGCAACCGGATCGATACAGATAAAATTAAATTTTTCATCGGTTACAGCGGTTGGGAAAAAGACCAACTTGCTTCTGAGTTGACAGAAAAAAGCTGGCTAACTGCAACAGCAACACGAAAATTAATTTTTGATACTGCTTCAGACCAGGTTTGGAAAGAAAGCCTCAAACATCTTGGTGGTAAATATGAGATGATGATCAATTTTCCGATCGATCCTCAACTAAATTAAATATCTTACTTAAAATTATCTATTGTTATACAGACTGCTTTACTTTCCTGCAAGGCTTGCGATATGGATCTATTGCAGAAATCTCCGGATAAATAATAAAAACAACTTTTCATTAAAAGGTCCTTTACTGATTGCAGCCAATCATCCCAATTCCTTTCTGGATGCGATCATAATATCAACACTTTTTAAAACTCCTGTATATTCTCTGGCACGTGGAGATGCTTTTATAAATCCCTTCTATAATAAATTATTACTTTCATTAAATATGTTCCCTGTTTACCGGATAAGTGAAGGTGTGGAGAATCTGGAAAATAATTATGAAACGTTTGAAAAATGCAAGGAAATATTTAAAAAAAACGGGATAGTTTTGATCTTCAGTGAAGGACGTTGTATCAATGAATGGAAATTAAGGCCTTTAAAAAAAGGGACAGCCAGGCTGGCGCAAAGCAGCTGGGAGAACGGCATTCCATTAAAAATTCTTCCAGCAGGGATCAATTACCAGTCTTTTACCTCGTTTGGGAAAAACATACAACTCAATTTTGGTAACCTCATTGAAGAGAAAGATTTTTCTTCTAATGAAGGATTCGGAAAAACGATCAATGCATTCAATCAAAAGTTACTCCTTGAATTAAAGTCGCTGGTCATTGAATTTGATGCAAATGAAAAAGAGCAAATAAAAAATAGTTTTTTTATTAAAAATACTGCCATCAAAAAAATGGCGCTTTTCATTCCGTCCATTTTTGGATATTTATTGCATGCGCCACTTTATCTGCCTGTAAAAAATATTGCTTTTCTGAAAGGCGGGACTAACGATCACTATGATTCTATCACGGTTGGATTGTTATTTATATTATACCCTTTCTATTTATTGCTGATTGCATTTTTAACCGGTTGTTTTATCGGTGGAAATTACTGGCTGTTTGTTTTTATACTCCTGCCATTTTGTGCCTGGAGTTTTGTGCAATTGAAGAAACAATTTTAATATTCTATGATCAAATGCAGTTTAACTGTGAACAGAAAATGCCGGATTTTTTTGCAACAGAAAACCCATACAAATGCATGGGTTTTCTGATGTATACTTTTTAAATGAATCTTATTTTTCTTCCGCAGCTTCCACCAATACAGTAGTTTTATTATTCAACACTTCTACAAAACCACTTTGAATAGTATAGGAAGCCGTTATATGCTTATCTTTTAAAATTTTCAGGCTACCGGCTTTAAGAGCACTTACCAAAGGAGCATGCCTGTCAAGCACTTCAAATAAACCATTGATGCCAGGCAATTGTACTCCATATACTTCTCCGCTGAAAATCTTTTGATCCGGTGTTAATATTTCTAAAGTCATAATTTCAATTTGAAGATTTGAATACTTGCAGCATTCTTTTGTATGCATCATTCCACACATTCAATTTATGCCTGTGCTGCTGCCATCAATTTCTTGCCTTTTTCAATTGCATCTTCCAAAGTTCCAACCAGGTTGAATGCTGCTTCCGGATACTCATCCACTTCACCATCCATGATTGAATTAAATCCACGAATGGTATCTTCAATCGGAACCAATACACCTTTTAAACCGGTAAACTGTTCTGCCACAAAGAATGGCTGGCTAAGGAAACGCTGTATTTTACGTGCCCTTGATACAACCAGTTTATCTTCATCACTTAATTCATCCAGACCAAGAATGGCGATGATATCCTGCAACTCTTTATACCGTTGTAAAATTAATTTTACTTTATTGGCTGTATTGTAATGTTCTTCTCCAACGATTAATGGAGTAAGAATCCTGGAAGTAGAATCCAACGGATCTACCGCCGGATAGATACCCAGATCTGCAATTTTCCTGCTCAATACTGTTGTTGCATCCAAATGCGCAAAAGTTGTTGCCGGTGCCGGATCGGTCAGATCATCTGCAGGTACATAAACCGCCTGAACAGATGTAATAGATCCATTTTTAGTAGAAGTAATACGTTCCTGCATCAATCCCATTTCGGTTGCAAGTGTAGGTTGATAACCCACGGCACTTGGCATACGGCCAAGTAAAGCCGAAACCTCAGAACCTGCCTGGGTAAAACGGAATATATTGTCTACGAAAAATAAAATGTCTTTTCCCTGTCCTTCTCCTTCTCCATCACGGAAATATTCTGCGATGGTCAAACCACTCAAAGCCACTCGTGCCCTTGCTCCCGGTGGTTCATTCATCTGTCCGAAAACGAAGGTCGCTTTGGATTCTTTCAAATCTTCCATATTTACAGCACTCAGATCCCAACCGCCTTCTTCCATACTGTGCTTAAACTTTTCGCCATAATTCATGATACCTGCTTCGATCATCTCTCTCATCAGGTCATTCCCTTCTCTGGTTCTTTCACCCACTCCGGCAAAAACAGAAACTCCATTGTATGCTTTCGCAATATTGTTGATCAATTCCTGAATCAAAACTGTTTTTCCAACACCGGCACCACCAAACAAACCGATCTTTCCGCCTTTTGCATAAGGTTCAATCAGATCGATAACCTTTATACCGGTGAACAAAATTTCGTTAGCTGTACTTAAATCTTCGAAAATGGGTGGTTTTGCGTGAATCGGACGACCGCCTACTTTGCTCACCTGGGGTAAACCATCAATGGCATCTCCCGTAACATTGAACAAACGGCCTTTAATGGCATCTCCCACAGGCATTGTTATAGGAATACCTGTATCTACTACAGCTGTACCCCTTACCAGTCCTTCTGTTCCATCCATTGCAATTGTACGTACACTGTCTTCACCCAGGTGTTGCTGCACTTCAAGCACCAACTTATCGCCGTTGTCACGGGTAAGTTCCAATGCATTTAAAATTTCAGGAAGTTTAGAACCGCTGTCAAACTGTACGTCTACAACAGCACCGATGATTGATTTTACTTTACCAGTATTGGCCATAAGAAATATTTAAAATATATTAGGTATCTATTTCAGGGCGCAAAGGTAAGGCTTGAAGGATGTAAAAAAAAATTAGGTTGAAGGTTTTTTTTAGGTAATCTTTCCCAATTAAAGGCAGTCTCTGTAGTTATTTTTCCTTTTGGCCATCGGGATTCAGCCAACCGATTTTTAATTGCCCTTTTCACTTTCAATTTACTAAGCTATTTTTGAAAGGAATGAAAACCCCGATTTATGAAATTTCTGCTGGTTATTTTATTGCTTTCTGTTATCTCCTGCTCTGCAGCCTATAAATTCAACAAAGTAAAACCGGCTTTTGACAGATCTGGTGTTTTGTACAGCTTTACATCTGTTGCAGATATGAATGATTCTTATTTCGTGATAAAAGAAAATAATTTCGTAGAATTTTACCGGCAACTTTTTGATAGTGTAAAAAACAGCAGCTACCCGGGGAAATACTCAAAAAATGGCGACACCCTTTTACTTCAATTCTATAATAAAAAAGCTGTTGAATTATTGGGTAACAAAGCCATCATTCAGGAAAATGAAATAAAATTTTTTAAATGAATAGTGACTATTGAATTAAGCTTTCCTGTAAATTTTTCTATTTGCTATATATACTCCGGCAAGAATGATCATTAAACTCAAGACCTGCTTCCAGCCTATTTCTTCGCCATAGATCATTCCCCACATAATGGCAATGAACGGGATTCCATAAGTTACCATTGATGAAAAAACAGCTCCGGCTCTTTTGATAAGTACGTAAAATAAAACAGAAGCGATGGCTGTACCAAATACTCCAAGAATAGCTGAATATCCGGAAGAAAAAAGAATACCCTTATCCGTAAGGTCAAGTTGAAAATACCCGGTAAAATAAAGTACGATCATTGCCGGAATGGCAT
>JBBKWV010000039.1:0-4426 GCA_037969135.1 Ferruginibacter sp. | reverse complement strand
CAGGTAATTAACAGTAATCAATTCAGGTTTACTATAAACAAATCATTCGGCCAGGTGATCAACAACTGCAGCAACATTAAAAGAGCAGATGGATATGGTACCTGGATAAATCATGAAATGATAAATGCCTATATTGATTTACACAAATTGGGTTATGCAATGAGTGCAGAAGCCTGGAAAGATGGTGAACTGGCAGGTGGATTATATGGCATCAAAATGGGGAAAATGTTTTTCGGGGAAAGTATGTTCAGTAAAATTTCCAATGCCAGTAAATTTGCGTTTATAAAACTGGTTCAGCAATTTAAAGAAGAAGGAATAAAACTGATAGATTGCCAATTGCATACAAATCATCTCGAAAGTATGGGTGCCGAAATGATACCGAGAAAGCGATTTATTGAATTCCTGAAAAAAAATATGTAGGTTAATACTTTTTCGGGAAATTGAATCAAACAAAAACTCAAGGCCGGATAAAAAATTACAAGCATGATTAGAGAGCATAAATATAAAACAATGGTTGAATGGACTGGAAACCTGGGAGAAGGAACAAGCAACTATCGGGGGTATGAACGCAGTCATTTTATTTCAGCAGAAAACAAACCGTTAATTGAAGCTTCTTCAGATCCGGTATTTATGGGAGATGCAACTAAATATAATCCCGAAGAACTATTGGTTGCCTCTTTATCTTCCTGCCATATGTTATGGTATTTACATTTATGTGCGGATAATGGAATTGTTGTGATCAGTTATAAGGATGAGGCAACGGCAATTATGCTGGAAACTGCTGCCGGCGGGCATTTTGCGGAAGTGATATTGCATCCGCTGGTAACAATTAATGATGAATCGGATATTGAAAAAGCGAACAATTTACATGAAGCAGCGCATAAAAAATGTTTTATTGCAAATTCATGCAACTTTCCTGTGAGGCACGAGCCCTCCTGTCTGGCAATTTAAAACTACAGATCTTTTCTTTTAAATCTGAGTTTACTGTCATCAATAAGATATAAAATTAATTTCCCGTTTTCCATGTAATAACTTACAAGCTTTGCACTGAGTTTTTCAGCAAATATTTTTTCTGCATCCTTGTTTTTACAAGCCATTTTAGTTCCCGTAAAAGAGGAGAACTGTATCCTGCTTCCTTTTATTTCAATGGACGAACTGATATTATTACAACCATCAGAACCGGTCATTTTATTTTTTTGCAGATCAAAAGCAAGAACCGGAAGCCCTTTTGAATACTGAGAAGCGGATTGTAAATTGTTATTGATTGATTCCAGTTCCCAAATATCATTCAGATTTTGGTCGTATAAATAATTTCCACATCCGGAGTAGGTCTTATCTTTTATGCGAATGGTCGTTTTTTTATCATTTAATCCAACGCTTATTGCCCCATCACAATTGGAATGAAATATCTGAATATAAACCGGGCCGAGATCGGTTGTAAGTCTGTATGATTCATAAGTTGCTGTGATCTCTTTTTCATCAAATGAAGGAAGTACTCTCAATTGATTTCCATCTGCAGCAGTGAAATTTACCGTTTTGTTATAATCAATCTCTAAGGTCCAGATAACGGGTATATTCCCTTTAGCATAATAGTCAACACCGTTTTTTTGTTTTAAAATATTACTGTCGGCAGGCATAATATTTTGCTGTGCCTTTATAATTTTTTCAATGGTTGATTTTGATCCTGTTTTACACGAAAACAGGGAAATGAGCAGTATGACCGTTATTGATAAAAATCTTCCCATAATTATTGTTTAAAAATAAAGAATAATTGCGTTTGAAATTCTTAAGACTAAAAACAATAACATTGTATTTTGAATGGAGAATTCCGGTAAATAATAATTTGACAGTATTTTGTAAACAATAAATCAACGGACAATGAAAAAAATATTTGTGTTTGGTATCATACTGCTGTCGGCATGCAGCACAAATCAGCTTACAAGAAATAACAAAGTGCCCGATACCCAACTAGTGGTAAATGGGAAAATGTTTGCGACATTATATCAGCAAAAAGCGGCAGAATACCGGGCTTTATGTTTTCAGGCTTTTAATATCGCCAAACTACGGTTAGATACTTATCAAGCAAAAACCAATAAACCCAGGGCGATCATTACAGATATTGATGAAACGATACTTGATAACAGCCCCTATGCAGCTCACCAGGCGTTGTTGGGAAAGGATTATGAACCGGCATCCTGGAGCCAGTGGATTGAAAAGGCATCCGCTGATACGTTGCCGGGAGCTGCTGCTTTTTTAAAATATGCAGCATCAAAAGGGGTAACCATTTTTTATATAACTAACCGCGAAGAAAAAGAAAGAATGAATACCATTAAAAACCTGAGATCATTCAACCTGCCAAATGCCGATGATGCACATTTTCTGCCAAAGCAAAAAGTTTCGGGAAAAGAAGCAAGAAGGCTATCTGTATTTTCAACACATGAGATCATGATGTTGCTGGGAGATAATCTGGAAGATTTCAGCATTTTATTTGAAAAAAAATCAACAGAAGAAAGATTACGCAATACCAGTTTTTCGGCAACGGATTTTGGAAACCGGTTTATCATTTTTCCTAATCCGGTTTATGGTGATTGGGAGCGGGCCATTTATAATTACAACAGAATAACGGATAACCAGAAAGATTCAACGATCAGATCGGTTTTGAAAACGTATTAATAAGTGCGTTTGAGCACTTTAAGATGTACTGAATAAAAACAGTTGACCTGTCAACATCTCAACAGGTCAATTTTTTTAAATGATCCTAAAAACTTCTGTTAGAATCAAAATTTTCCAACTCTTTACTTACTGAATTCAGGAAAGTAGATCCAAGTCCTCCATCGATGATCCGGTGATCGTAGCTTAAGGAAATATACATCATGTGGCGAATAGCGATGCTATCACCCTGAGGTGTTTCAATTACCATGGGTCTTTTCTTAATGGCTCCAACAGCCATGATAGCAACCTGTGGCTGGTTTATGATCGGTGTACCCATGATGCTTCCAAAAGTTCCAACATTGGTCAGGGTAAAAGTTCCGCCATTGGTATCATCGGGCCTTAATTTATTTGTACGGGCAGCATTTGCAAGTCCGTTTACCTGTTTGGTTAATCCTGTAAGATTTAACTGATCTGCGTTTTTTATTACAGGAACTATCAGGTTGCCATTGGGCAAAGCAGTTGCCATTCCGATATTCAGGTCTTTTTTTATGATGATCTTATCTCCATCAACAGAACTGCTCAACATGGGATATTTCTTCAAACTCTTAATGATTGCTTCAATAAACAGGGGAGTGTAGGTGTTCTTTTCGCCTTCTCTTTTTTCAAATTCTTTTTTTACTTTTTCTCTCCACAATACAAGGTTGGTAACATCACACTCGGCAAAGCTGGTAACGTGGGCGCTGGTTGCAACACTGTCAATCATATGTTTGGCAATCAGTTTACGCATGCGGTCCATCTCTATGATCTCCACATTACCGGGATAATTGCCGGCAGATAAGGACTGATTTTTTGCAACAACCAACTGGCTATTGTTTTCAGCTACCGGTAATTGTTCATTCGGTTGGCTGATCGCTGATGGTTTATGACTCCCGGATCTGTTGGCAACAAAATGTAAAATATCTTTTTTGCTTACTCTACCATCCTGGCCGGTTCCCGGGATGTTTTCCAGATCACTCATGCTGATGCCTTCACTTGCTGCAATATTTAAAACAAGCGGAGAATAAAAACGCATGCTGTTTTTGGTATTGCTATTGCCGCTGTTTGTTGCCGGCTGGTATGGAATATCTTCAACTACTTTTGCTTCTTCATATTCCTTTACAGGTGCGGTTGACGCATTTTGAGCCTGGGCAGCACCTGCACCCACTTTTATTCTGGCAATCACAGTGCCGATTGGTACCACATCATTTTCTTTGAATAGGATCTCTTCCAGAATTCCTTCAGCTGTTGAAGGAACTTCACTGTCAACTTTATCTGTAGCAATGTCAAGTACCGTTTCATCCTGTGCTACTTTGTCGCCCGGTTGTTTATGCCATTTCAAAATAGTGGCTTCCATGATACTTTCTCCAAGTTTGGGCATTATCAAATCAACTAAACTCATATAAATGGAAATAATTTGTGATATTAAAATATAATAGGCAAATGTAAGTAAAAACGGTTTATTGGATAGTTTAAAGGAACAACAACTTTACTGTTGAAAAAGTGATTAATGCAACTTTTATTCATTTTCCAGAATAAAAATTCGCAGCATATTCAATGCATTAACAGCTGTCAGCTGGATATTCAGTTGTCTGTCGAACCGAAAAAACATTTTTTGTGCCTGCAGTTTTTCTTTATTTCCAACAGCAATCCAAACGGTACCTGCAGGTTTATCGGGTAAGCCACCGCCAGGGCCCATAATACCCGATACGGCAATTGCATAATCTGACCCGATATT
>JBBKWV010000038.1:0-4813 GCA_037969135.1 Ferruginibacter sp. | reverse complement strand
TTATTTTACAGAGCCATTACCGCAGCACGCTTGATTTTAGCAGTGAGGCGCTGGTTGCCAGTGAAAAGGCATTGAAGCGTTTATGGGAAGCTTATGAAGTATTGCAAAAATTAAAAAGCGCCGGAAATGAAATTGCTGCAGATACAGAGCTGGATACAAAGATAAATCAGTGGCTGAATGAGTTTGAAGAATTTACCGACGATGATTTCAGTACACCAAAAGTGCTGGCAAATATGTTTGAGATTGCACCGGTGATCAATTCCCTCAAAGACGGATTGATCGCTGCTGATGCAATCAGTGCTGCTACTTTGCAATTGATGAAGGATCGGTTCAAATTATTTCTGGAAGACATTTTCGGTTTAAAAAGTATTTCTGGTTCAAACAATGAAACATTGCAGGGCGTTATGCAGTTGTTGATCGATATCCGAAAAGAAGCAAAAACGAAGAAAGATTTTGCCACTTCCGATAAGATCAGGAGCCAACTAACCGAATTGGGTATTTTGCTCAAAGATGAAAAAGACGGAGAGATGAGTTGGGGGCTTTCCTGATGTGTTTTTTAGGCCGGCATGATAAATTTATTTAGAAGGAATTGAGATTCAATTTTTTATCTGTGATCATCTGGGTTATCAGTAATATTTATCCAGGGTTAAACGGAACGGGTTTTAAAAAGTCTTAACTTTTCTTTATAAAATCATGCCAATGTTATGGATAGAAGAACGTTTTTAACTCCACAAAAACGGAAAAAACCCACTCCTTTACCAGAAGTAAATTATAATGGTGCAAGGGTACAAAGTGGTATACAGCCTTACACCGGTTCCTGGACTTCGAATGAAGTATTGCACTTGTTGAGACGAACATTGTTTGGTGCTCAAAAAGAGGATGTGGATTTTTTTTCCGGAATGAATATGGGGCAGATTGTTGATCATTTGCTCAATATCCCTTCTTCCGTACCTGCTCCGCCATTAAAGACCTATGCCAATTCTACAACTCCCGGCGATCCGGATGCGGCAATCCCGCAGGAAAGTACCTGGGTAACGATAAATACCAATGACGGTGGAATTGAAGGGCAACGTATCCAAAGCATGAAAAGCTGGTGGATCGGCCTGATGATCGGTCAGGACAGGAATATCCGCGAAAAAATGGTGTTGTTCTGGCATAATTTCTTTGCAACAGAAACAAATGAAATTCAACGGGGTATCTTTTGTTACCAGCATAATGCAACCCTCAGGGCAAATGCGGTGGGGAATTTCAAATCTTTTGTAAGATCCGTTACACTTGATCCGGCAATGTTGGTCTATCTCAACGGTTACCTGAATACCAAGGCTGCTCCCGATGAAAATTATGCAAGGGAATTACAGGAGCTTTTTACTGTAGGTAAGGGAACCGATGGTGCCAGTGCTCCATTTACTGAATCAGACGTGAAGGAAGCGGCACGGGTACTAACCGGATGGGTCGTTGATGTAAATACAAATACTGCCCTTTTTAGTATCGGCAGACACGATATTAACAACAAACAGTTTTCTGCTTATTATAATCATACGGTCATCGCCGGAAGAACTGGTGTAACAGCAGGTTCCCTCGAACTTGATGACCTGCTGAATATGATCTTTAGCAAACCCGAAGTGGCCATGCACGTTTGCAGGAGGTTATACCGGTGGTTTGTGTATTATGAGATCGATGCGGCCACGGAAGCAAATGTGATATCACCACTTGCGGATATTTTCAGGAATAACAATTACGATATTATTCCCGTGCTTTCGGCATTATTAAAAAGTGAACATTTCTTCGATGTGCTTAATCAGGGCTGCCTGATCAAAAATCCTGTTGATCAGGTTGCCGGAATCTGTCGTGAGTTTTCTATTTTTTTCCCCGCTGCATCGGATGTGGCAGGAAATTATTTCATGTGGCAATACCTGCAGGCGGTAACCAATGTGCTGCAGCAAAACATTGGCGACCCCCCTTCTGTGGCTGGATGGCCGGCTTATTACCAGCGCCCGCAGTTTCATGAACTTTGGATAAACAGCGATACGCTGCCGAAAAGATCCCAGTTCTGTGATATCATGAATGCCAGCGGATATACCCGTATGGGCAGAAATATCAAAATTGACCATACAATTTTTGCAGCATCCATGCCCGACCCAGGTGATCCGAATAAACTGATACAGGATTCCATTCAATATCTTTTAACACTACCGTTGACCCAGACAAGCATGGATCAGATCAAAAGGGATATTTTGTTGAGTGGCCAGTCTACAGACGGTTATTGGACCACCGCCTGGAATACATTTGTGAGCAACCCGGGCAATACCACCAATACCTCAATCGTAAAATCAAGGCTTGCCAGTCTTTACCAGTACCTGATGCGGCTGGCTGAGTACCAGCTAAGCTGACCATAAAATTGTAATTATGAAAAGAAGAGATTTCCTGAGGAGTTCAATACCCGGAGCTGTATTGCCCACCATGATCAATGGGTTTTCATTAAAGTCTTTTTCTGCAGAAAGCCCGTTGGCCCAATTGCTTGGTGGGGGTACCAATAACGACCATGTTCTTGTGATTGTTCAGTTACAAGGGGGTAATGATGGTCTCAATATGGTTATTCCCCGCGACCGTTACAGTGATTATTACAATGCCAGAACAAATGTGGCCATTGCAGAAAACAGCATCCTTTCGTTGCAAGGCAATGATCTCACGGGGCTACATCCATCCATGACCGGTATGCGTGACCTGTACAATGAAGGGAAACTGGGCATTGTGCAATCTGTCGGTTACCCGCAACCGAACTTTTCACATTTCCGGGCTACCGATATCTGGATGAGTGGGTCCGACAGCAACCAGGTCATTACCAATGGCTGGGGCGGACGATTTCTGGATTATGAATATCCCAACTTCCCCACTGGATTTCCCAACAGCAGTATGCCCGATCCTCTGGGTATCCAGATCGGATCAGTTACATCCCTGGTTTTTCAGGGGCCCAGCATGAGCATGGGTATGAGCATCAGCAATCCCACCAGTTTCTACAACCTGTTAAGCGGTGTGGAAGATCCGGCGCCCAATACTCCTGCCGGCAAGGAGTTAAAGTATGTCAGGCTTGTTGCCAAACAAACTGTACAATATGCAGATGTGGTTAAAGATGCTGCACTTTCTGTAACCCAACAGGCCCCTTACCCCGCAAATAATTCTCTGGCCGATCAGTTGAAGATCGTTGCCAGGCTGGTAAAAGGAGGACTTAAGACCAAAATATACATGGTGAGTTATGGCGGTTTTGACACCCATTCCCTGCAAACCACAACCACCAATACCGCTACCGGAACCCATGCAACTTTACTAAAGAATGTAAGCGATGCCATCAAGGCTTTTCAGGACGACCTGAAGTACCTGGCTGTTGAAGAAAGGGTAATGGGATTGACATTCAGCGAATTCGGGCGAAGGATCAAAAGCAACAGCAGTACCGGAACCGATCACGGATCAGCGGCACCGTTGTTTATTTTCGGTTGCAATGCCAAACAGATTGTCCATGGCAGCAACCCGGATATCCCGGTGAATACCACGGTAAACGATAATATCCCCATGCAATATGATTTCAGAAGTGTATATGCCTCAATGTTACAAGACTGGCTTTGTGTGAAGAACAGTGACCTGCAGCAGATCATGTTGAAAAATTTTCAGAACATCCCCATCGTAAAAACAAGTGCATGTAATCCTGTCGCCCCGAATACCAGTGGCACGTCTTTGATAGATAATTATCCCAACCCCTTTACCCAAAGTACAACGATACGGTTCAATACAAGCGGAGGACATACACTGGTACAGATCATCAATACCCTGGGTCAGGTGATTGCCACACCCATTGACCGCGAATTTGCCTCTGCAGGAACTTATACAGTTACCTGGAACAGCGGCCCTTATAGTGCAGGAGTTTATTATGCCCGTTTCCAGAATAGATCTGTACAACAAGTGAGAAGCATGCTGAAGGTCAGATAGTTTGCTTTGACATCAATTTTTTCTGAAACCTTGTAACCTAAGGTTGCAAAGACAGGTTTCCCTGAATGATAAAATTTGCACCTGTGGCTACCGTTAGTTGTCCGCCAATGCCTATCGTATACGGTATATTCAGAATACAGGGCCCTGTTCCCGGTTGTATTATGATCGTACCATTGAATGGTAAGGGCGACGGAGGCATTTCGTTGTTTAACCAGTTGGCAGGGTTGTTCCAGTTACCAATACCATTAAACGTATATGTTTTAGGTGTTACGGAATTGGATACATAAATGGTATACTCTGCAGTAGTATCTGAAAAATAACATTGGTCCGGATTGCTGATGTGCATTTTAAATTTGAATGTATAGGGAACGTTAGTAAATATCAGCATACTGTCCGTAACAAACAGGTGAAAGGGAGCCTGCACGGCGGAAGTATATATCACTTCCGGGCTGCCAAAACCAGGGTTTGTTATCCGGTATTTTACGGTATCCTTATTGGTCAGGCTGTAGAGATATTGTGTATAGGAATTCACGGTGATCTTTGGCCGTGTACTTGCTGTTGTGTAAAAATCTATATAATCAGAAACTGTAGTGTTACCACAGCTGGTGTTATTGATCACTTCTGCACTGATCCTGTCGCCATAACGGATTGCTTCAATTGTTTCGTGGTCTGTTGTTTTGCCGGGGATCAATACAGCATTTCTGTACCATTTGTATTGCAGACTGGTTAAGGTAAAATGATTGTGCTCTATCCGCATTTCCACGGACGAACTATCACAATAGGGTGCCGTAGTGACTGCAACCAGGTCGATAAACGGCTGAGAAACTTCCTG
>JBBKWV010000037.1:0-21944 GCA_037969135.1 Ferruginibacter sp. | reverse complement strand
GATGTGTACGAGGGTTCGCCAATAGCAGTTACTTCTTTTCTGTCTGTGGTATCAAAAGGAGCAGTTGCATTTATTTTTATGGCAACCTTGTACAAAGTCTTTCAGCCTATGCAGGAGGTTTGGTATAATATGGTGATCATCTTATCCGTTGCTACCATGGTTATTGGTAATTTATTTGCACTGCGTCAACAAAATATCAAGCGTTTCCTCGCTTTTTCATCTATCGCCCAGGTTGGTTTTATCCTGGTAGGTATCAGCAGCAATTCCATTCAGGGAACAACAGCTGTTGTCTATTTTATTCTGATCTATGTGTTTTCAAACCTGGCAGCTTTCGGCGTTGCAGCTGCAATCTCATCACAATCCAACAAAGAAAATATTGATGATTATAAAGGAATGTATAAAACCAATCCTTTTTTAAGCTGGATACTGGCACTCGCTTTGTTTTCATTGGCCGGTATTCCACCCACAGCAGGTTTTTTTGGTAAATTATTTTTGATCACAGCAGGTGCATCTAAAGGAAGTTATTTGTTTATAACAATAGCCGCATTGAATATGATCATCTCTTTGTATTATTATTTAAGGGTGATACGTGCTGTTTTTATGGAGAAGAATGATGGGCCGGTAGAAAAAATAAAAATGGAAACATCAGTAAAACTGGGATTAATGATCTGCGCAGCTGGAATTGTTTTAACCGGATTATTGAGCTGGATATATGACTATATACAATCAGCAGTTTAAGAAGTCAGGGATTTGATACATGCAAGATCCATAACACAAATGCATAATTCTTTAAAATGGCAATAAATAAAAATCACGAATTTGAAGAACTTGATAGCGTTAAATGCGGCATCGTGGAAAAGAATGTATCAGCGGAAAGGGTTGAGTTCTTAAAAAAATTACTGGAGTTAAACAAATTTACTGTTGTGGTTGTTCCATCTCCTGCGCCTAAAGCAACGGCTGTACCGGTTGTGAAAGATGCCGAAGGCGAAATTGTTCCTGCCATTCCGGAACCCGTGCCAGTAACTCCAGAAACTTTTACCGTTGGGGTAACCGATTATACTTTCAATACCATCAATGCGATTTATGGAAGATTGCTGAAAACATCCAACGGCCATGTGGTTACAATGGCTTACTGGCAGCAACTGGAAAATGTAAGCCATGATGAGATTCCCTATTACGAACATACATAAAAAGCTATTTAAATTATTTTATCGGCCTTTTTATTAATGATAAGAAACAAGCTTGGGCATATGGTTTTTATCTGTAAAGCATTTTTAAAATTATTGTAAAAATGTGTTTGCAATAATATCAAAGGATCTTTTCTAAGATCAATTTCTTTACATCTGAAATTGCCATTCTTTCCTGCAGCATGGTATCGCGGTAACGGATGGTTACTGTATTATCTTCTTTGGTCTGATGATCGATGGTTACACAAAACGGCGTACCGATGGCATCCATACGGCGGTAACGTTTACCGATAGCATCTTTCTCTTCATAAAAACAATGAAATGATTGTTTGCAATCGTTCATTAACTCCCTTGCAATTTCAGGAAGGCCATCTTTTTTCAATAAAGGAAGGATAGCCAGTTTCATCGGGGCGATCTTTGCAGGAATCCTGAGAACAACCCGGCTGTCTTCAGTGCCGTCTTCTTTGGTCCATTTTTCTTCAGCATAGGCCAGGCTGATAACAGTGAGGAATAACCTGTCTAGTCCTACAGATGTTTCAACCACATAAGGCGTATAATTTCCATAAGGTTTTCCTTCTTCATTCAGGTCATTGTCGAAATACTGGATCTTCTTTTTACTGAAAGCCGCGTGTTGCTTCAGGTCAAAATCTGTACGGCTGTGAATGCCTTCCAGTTCTTTCCAGCCAAATGGGAATTCAAATTCAATATCCAGTGCTGCATCTGCATAATGAGCCAGTTTCACATGATCGTGAAAGCGTAATTTTTCTGCAGGGATGCCGATGCTCTGGTGCCATTTTTTTCTTTCATCTCGCCAGTGGCTGTACCATTCCATTTGCGTACCGGGACGAACAAAGAACTGCATTTCCATCTGTTCAAACTCCCGCATGCGGAATATAAACTGCCTTGCAACAATCTCATTGCGAAAAGCCTTTCCGGTTTGTGCAATACCAAATGGTATTTTCATGCGGCCGGTTTTTTGCACATTCAAAAAGTTTACAAAAATACCTTGTGCAGTTTCGGGCCGCAGGTAAACAATATTATCTCCTTCATTTTCCGAAGCCACTGCACCAAATTCTGTTGAAAACATAAGGTTAAACTGGCGAACATCCGTCCAGTTAGCTGTTTTACTTACCGCACATTTTATTTTATTTTCTTCGATCAGCGTTTTAAGCCCGGCATAATCATCTTTGACCAATAGCGCATCCATTGCAGCCAGGATGGAATCTGCTTCCGGTTTTTTGCCTGCTGCATTCAGTTCATCTGCAAAACCTTCAATCAGGTGATCAACACGATAACGCTTATTACTATCCTTATTATCGATCATGGGATCACTGAAATTATCTACGTGTCCGCTAGCCTTCCATACTGTAGGGTGCATAAAAATTGCTGCATCAATGCCAACAATATTTTCATTGAGCTGTGTCATGCTTTTCCACCATTCATCCCGGAGGTTCTTTTTTAGCTGAGCACCCATCTGCCCGTAATCATATACAGCACTGAGGCCATCATATAATTCTGATGATTGAAAAATATACCCGTATTCCTTGCAATGAGAAATGAGTTCCTGAAAATTATTTATTTCGTTTGCCATGGGCGCAAAGATAATAGTTTCCGTTTTTTATTTACCAGGCTTTTCATTTGGAGCAATAAGTTAATGGCAACATGTCTATTTTATTCAGGTTGCAGGTTTGTGGCAAATGTTCCATCTGATAATGAAAATAGGGCTGGAAAGTTTACATAATCACACAAGGCCATTGTAAAAAAGCCACTTAAAGACTATTTCCTTCATTATTTTTTTTCCAATACCAATACTATTTTATTGAAATCTGCAGCTGCATTCACTACATTTCTGAAATCATCTATGCGATTTACAGGGTAAAAAATCTCTTTATAAAATTCATGAAGGTTAACGACCAGTTCTGAACCTGTTAATGTATAGGTTGATATAAATCCCATTGTTTCTGTACCCTCAGCGTTTTTATCTGTAATATGCAAGTTCAGGTCATTTAAATTTTTAACCTGGTAACCGGCGGGAATGGTAAAACTGATTTCCCTGTCCAATGCATGCGGATATTGTATGAGAATGGGCAGTTGGCGCTTTTTTTCCTGGTACATCTGTTCCTGTGAACCGATAACTTCGCCAATTTTGAAAAGGATCTTATTGCCAGCTTTTTCTATAAGTCCGGAGCAGGTTATATCCGCAATGATATTCAGCGGCAGGTCTTTGCTGCAATCAGTCATAGCGGAGTTTTCAACTTTTATGTTGCGGATATTTTCGCTTTTACAAATTGATCTGATGATGTCTTTTGTAAAATCATCCTGTTTATCCTTTGTTAAAAAACTATAGGCAGGCCTGTATGATGAGGCACTGTAGCCTGATAAAGACTGCTTACTGTGCAGCAACAGGGAATCCTTTTGACTGTTAAACCTGATCTGTATATAAAGATTATTTCCGTTTTCTTCATAGGGGCGTAAAGGGATGCTATCAAAACTGGCAATGGCTGTTTTGAAACTGCCGATAGTGGTGCCTTTTAAAAACAATCCGCGGGTGCCGGCATAATATGGTTGTACAAAAGGATACCTGTTAGCCGGATTTACGGGGTCAAGAAAATTTCCGGTAGCAGGGAAGTACAGAAGCAGGTCATCAATCAACCGGTAATTTTCAAATTTTTCATCAATGGGATAATCATCCCGTTTACTTGGAAATACGATCTGGTTATTGATTCCCGCTTTTTGCAGGATGCCGATGAAAAGCCGGGTGAAACCAAAATTCCCGGCAACCTTTGTTTTAATAATTCTTTCAATTTTATCCGCGTCTTCCCCAATCGCATTTTCTCCGATATTTATATTGGTTTTAAGAAAATCTTCAATGGCAACTATCCTGGATTTCTCCGGCATATCATCAGATAGTTTCATCTGTTTGTAATAATTGTCGATCACTTTTAATTCCTTATCAGAAAAGCTATTGTAGTTATTGTAAACATTTTTGGCCAGTTCATTCCAGGTGTATAACCGTACGGTTTTATCTTTATCGAGGTTATAAGACAGTTTGTACTGAACATTTTTGTTATAAGGGGTGGTAGCTGAATATTTTTCTTCATCCAATGCATCAATATTTTCTTCTGTTGCAATTACGATCCTTTTCTTATCGATGATACTGTCGGGGCTTACAGTAAAACCATTATATCCTTTTACAGCAAAAATCAGGTAATCAGGACAGATCAGTGTGAATTTGGTACGCTCATACGCAGTTTTTTCTGACTGAAAAATTTCCAATCCAAAAGTGGCAATTTCCTTTTTAAAGCGAACCAGGTATTCGATCTCACTTCCTTTTTCAATACCTTCCAAAGCGAACTTTTTATATTTTTTCCCTTCTTCTTCTACTTCGAATATTTTGTTTGCAGGCAGATTAACTACTTTACCATTGGGTTGGCGGGTTCTGGCCTTCATTTCCAATACTTCTGTATTATATGGTATGAAAATATAGATCTTGTTGTACATCTCCACTCCTTTATCATCATTCAGTTTTATTAAACGCCTGTTGGTAATGAAAATCCACATGACATTTTTTTCATCCTTGCGGAATTCATGCACACGCTGGTCTTCGAGGATCACTGCACTTTCTTTTGCGTATGCCGGCCTCACTGTATGTGCAATGGGCTGTGCCAGCCAATCTGTATCTGGTTCCTGTGCGATACCGGTTAATGCAAATAATATGGCCAGGGTTGTGCAGCGTATTTTTCTCATATTGTTGTAATTATTTTGCAATAATGTTAATGCGGGGTTCTTGTTTTACTTTTTTTCCAGCACAACAGATTCTTTATAAAATGGCTGGATCGCTTTCATGGGAATATTCCAATCTGCAAATTCTGACGGATCAATGAGGAGTTTTTTATTTTTAATTTCCTGGGCTGCAATTACTTTTTCATTTTCTATTTTATAATACATATCAATCTTGATCAGATCATTTTCAAAACTAAAATTCTCCGGCAGATAGGTGACTTTGTATCCTTTCGGAATTTCAAGAATATGATATTGTTTGATGCTGTAGTTGTAATCTGTTTCACGCGGCACTTTTCTTTTTTCAATATCAATTACCTGATTCTCCAGAAATTTATCGAGGTTAAGATTGATAAAATATTCAGAACCTACTTTTTTACTATACCCAGGCAGTTCAAAATATGCAGAAATATTTGCAAGGTTTTCTTCCGGGTTGGTTTGCAGAATAGTATATTTTCCAAGAATGAATTTATTGCTGCCTTTGCTCATTTTATTATTTACATATTCTTTTGTTTCAGTTTCATCTCTGTAAAGTAAAGAAGTATAGATTTCTTTTCCGAAATATCCATTATAATTTACACTTTGAAATCCTTTGATACCATCATCTACCAGGCTGATAAAAGTACTGTCGAGTAATACACTTTTTTCAGGCATTGCCACCGGTACTGTTAACAGTTTATATTCATTTTCACTGATACTTATCAGTGCTTCCTTATCCTGAATAAAAGACGGAGGCATATCAAAGCGGGCATTGGGATCTGTTCCATCCAAAAAGATCCAATTCCCATTGATAAAAGCAGCAGAGATCATATGGTTATCAACAATCGGCAAGGGTGTTTCAGAATATTTGAATGGCAGATCCCTTGTGCCAATCCATGTGTAATATGCTTTTATCCCGGCCATGCGCAGCATTTGTGTAATGATACTGCTCATGTCTTTGCAATCTCCGTATCTTTTTGCACAAACTTCTTCTGCCTGCCTGGGCCTGAATCCTTCGAGTCCGTTTTCAAATGCCACATATTTGATATGCTGCTGCACCCATTGATATATTTTCTGTGCTTTTACAATCTCACTTGGTTGGCCGTTGATCAGGGAGTCAACAATTTTTTTTAAATGCGGGTCTGTAGTTGCATTCAGGTTTTTAACGAAAGAATAATTCCATTTATACAATTCATCCACTGAATTCAGAAAAGGTTGTATCCCTTCTTTATTTTCGTAAGAACTGATATAAATAATAACGAGTGGCTGAAAATAACGCAGGTCCGGAGCATTTGAATAATAGTCTGATGGCTTTACATTATTTATAGACCAACGATAGATTGTTTCGCGTTTCTTTTTTTCTTCTGTAAAGTGAAATAATCCATTGGGATCATTCTTTACGATGTATTTTATGTTTATATCATTTGGAACAGTTACTGTGTAGGAGGCATTCAGAACGGGCAAATAATTTGGCAGATAAAAAGCCGTTAATAAATGTGCGTCTTTATAAAAGAGTTTATAATCAACATGGGCAATTGCATGTTGTGTAAGCCCCGGAAAATCAAAAGAGGTTTCCTTCATATCGTCATAAAAAATATTATTGCTTGAGCTGCCTGTGGTTTTCCTGTCGGTAACTTTAATATTTTTGAATTTGTCTCCAACAGGAACCCGGGTGTAAGCATCCATTTGCATTAGTTCACTGTAGCCACTATGATAAATATTATACCGGCTCATCATATTGATATTTTTATCTGTGAGCATAATAATATCAATATTGTTTTTTCGTTCAGCCACCGGAATACCATCTTTGATATAGAGGTTTAATTCCTGTTCATAATTCTGGTATACAATATCATATCCCGGAAATATTTGTTTGATCTCCTCTGCCGTTTGCGCATAAGAGGCCTGCAGCAGAAAGACGGAAATAATAAACAGGATTATTTTGTTTGTCATGTATAGAAATCTTAACATTAAATCAGTAAAAGTTGTTTACTCAGATTACATTATTTCACAGATAATAGTAGATCGTAATAATAGATATGTGTACTTTTTAATTTACCCTGTTCGTCATAATATTTGTTTACCCCGTGAAGTTCATTGTTATAATAATTTTCTTCTTTTTCTATTTTCCCATTTGGGTAATAATATGTACATAATCCGTGCAGGTTGCCTTGAATATAATTTTCTACTTTCCAGGGGTTTCCATTTGGATAAAATGATTTGTACAGACCGTTATTATAACCATTATCCCTTTTTCCATCAACAAAAATATTTCCGTTGGCATAAAATAATTTTCTTTCTCCATCCAGTACATTCTCCACAAATGTAAATTGGGCGCTGGGTTTGCCATTGGGATATTTTGCGAGCACTTGACCCGAACTGCCTTTTAATTTTATGGGAGCCGACATCACAGCAGGTTTTTCTTCATACTGGTAACTTTTTATGATATCTTCTTTATAATTAAGCCTGACAGCCAGTTGATTTTTTTCACTGTAAATGTCATATGCGCCATCCAGTTCATTGTTCTTATAGTTTGAAATCCTGTCGATACTCCCATCGGGCTTGTACATTTTGTTAACCCCTTCCAGATTATCATCAACATAGTTTTCTTCTTCTCTTAGTTTGCCATTTGCATAATAATATTTCCAGGGACCTTCCTTCAGTCCGTTCTTAAATTTCCCTTCTGTTCTGAGAACGCCGCCATAGTAATAGCCTTTGTAAATACTATCACTCTGGTCATTTTTATAAAAGCGGGTAGCCGAAATACTGCCGTCAAAAAAATAATAAGTATAAGGACCATTCAGCATGTAATGATCATAATTACCAACTGTTGAATTCTTTCCATTCGGGTATTTAAAGATCAGGGGACCATGCCCTTTTTCAAATTTATTTTCACTGATAATTTTTCCGGTTGAATCAAACTGTTTTATATTTTCAAGCCAGCCGTTGTGATAATAATATTCGAGGCTGTGGATATTACCCCGGTCATAGTAATCAGCATATCCGTCGAGTTCATCATTCAAAAAATATTCCCGGGTAGTCAGGTCACCCAGATTATTGTAATATAGAAAACCCTGTTGCCTGTTGCCTTCTGTACGCCACCCTTCGCTGCTGATTACTTCATTTTGGTAGAAGTTTTTTACATAACCGTCTTCTTCACCATCTTTGAAATTGGTTATTCTTTTTATTTTACTGTTTGGATAATAACTTATCTGTGCCCCGTTCTTTACACCTGCCTTCCAGTAAGACTCTTCACTGATCTTTCCTGAATTGTAGTAAGTAACAAATTTCCCTTCTTTATTTCCATCTTTATTGAAAAAACCTTCACTGCTTTTTATTCCTTCTGCTGTATAAAAAATGATATTGGCAGCACCTTTACGGGTAGTAATATTTGAAAAGTTTTTACCTTCTTTATCGTAAAAATTTACTTCTTTCAGTTTCCCCCTGTCGTAAACCGCATCCATGAAAATTTTTCCGTCATCATCATAGCTTTCCATTTTCCCGTCGATCTTTTTCTTGTAATACGTTCCTTTACGGCTCAGTGTCCCATTAGAGAAATATTCTGTAAACTCACCGGTGATCTCATTATCCAGATAAACGGTTTTCTCAGAAACAATACCGTCTTCGAAATAGGTTGTCCATAAACCTTGTCTCAGGTCATTCTTAAATTCCCCCTTGATATATAACCCTCCTGATTTGTAATAGCTTTTATAAGTACCCTCAACCAAGCCATTCTTATTTATATATTCATTTTTTAATTTTCCATCAGGATAAAATGATTTGCTTATTCCTTCCAGTTTATCATCCACATAATTTGAAATGGAAGAAAGCTGGCCTTTATTGTTGTATAATTTTTCTTCACCGTTTTTTAGACTTTCTTTTAAAACGGTTATACTTCTTCTGAGTTCATTGAAATAATAGATTGTCTGGATCCCGCTGATTTTGCCATTGATATAGTTTTCTGCATACCATTTATTGCCGTTGTTAAACCATCCTTCTGCAAGTCCATTAAGAACTCCGTTGATATTGACAGATACTTCTTTTAACTGACCGGTTTCATAATAATAGGACCAGGTGCCTTCTTTCTCTCCGGCATCATTAAATTTTCCTTTCGCCTTAATGCTGCCGTTATCATAATAATATTCCCAGTTGCCAATACTGAAAGGATCTTTCCCTGTTGAATACTGTCCTTTTCCAATCAGGCTTTTGTTGTTATATAAATAGGTGAGCTTTGAATTATTTCTTTGCTCCGGATCCAGTATTCTGGTGGTTTTAATTGCATCCAGGTAGGCAGATGCTTTATCAATAAATACCTGTTTTTCTTTTTTATTTTTTTTATTCCAGTTTTCGATCTGCTTATTGTTTAAACCGGAGAACATGGTAAATATCATTGCTTCAAAGCCGCCATCTTTAATTGTATTTGCATATAATGGCAGGTAATACTGCATACAAAAACCTTTATCATTTTTATTATACTCAAGCTTTTCATCTACCACCTGGATCTGTCTTACAATATTATCTTCCAGATCGGCTTTTAATTTATATTTTTTATCCAGGGCAACTTTTGACAACAATATTTCCTGTTGCAGGGTAAAATCATCCTCCTTGCTTGCCGGTTTGTTTTTTACATACTCAAGCACGTCATCAGTTACTTTGGAGATATTACCCATGGCAGTGATCGTATTCATGGAATATTTTCCTTCCGGAGCTATGAGTAAATATGTTTTAAACGCCAGCAATGCCGCTACCAGGTTGCCTTGGATTAAATTAATGTATCCTAAAAAATAATGCGCAGAAGAATAGAATGGATTTATCAAAAGGCACTGCTGCATATTTATTTTTGCCACATCGTATTTTTTTAATTTATAGTTTACGATGCCTTTATTGAAAAATAAAAGATAGGATTGGGGATTTATTTTTATACTGCTGTCATAAATTGATATTGCTTCTTCTGGTTTATTCAGGTCATCCAGTGAGTTGGCAGCCTGCATGCTGAACAGGGAATATTTATGCGGGAAAAGACCCATGCCCAGTTTTGCATATTCCAATGACTTGTCAAACTGACTGTCGGAATAATAACTGTAACTCATTTCATACAATGCGTTTACATAATTGGTATCACTTCTGTCGATCTTTTTAAATTCCGATATCGCTTCTTTGTATTTTTTTTCATCGTGCAGTTTTGATCCTTT
This sequence comes from Ferruginibacter sp., assembly GCA_037969135.1. Taxonomy (GTDB): domain Bacteria; phylum Bacteroidota; class Bacteroidia; order Chitinophagales; family Chitinophagaceae; genus Ferruginibacter. Next base: position 11,806 of record JBBKWV010000037.1, on the reverse strand, counting down.
TTGGATGATTTCGCCACTGTTGATAAGCGGATTGTTCGTTTGTGCTATGGTATAAAATCCATTGAAAATAAACAGCAGAAACAGGGTAGAGAGGGTACATTTTTTACAAAATGGCATTTGTCGGGATTTTTTTTGATTAAGCGTTTATAGACATAAAAATATAGTATTATGGTTAAAAGAAATTTTTCCTGAATATCTTTATTTTTCTAATATCAAAAGCGTTTAGGAAAAGTATTTCCGGTTATGCCGGAAAGCAAAAAACCACCAGAAAAATTCCGGTGGTTTTATTTATGCTTAAGTAACCCCTGATATTAACTGCATCCCAAACTATTGCCGCAATTCAGACATTTGTAGCAAGTGCCACTGCGTACAGTTATGTGTCCGCATACGTTGCAGGCAGGCGCATCTCCCTGCATGGATTTATTGGCTGCACTTACCGCATCCATATTTCCAGCAGGTTTTATAGTGTGTATCCGGTGTGCTTTTACAGCTTCAGGCTGTTTATTTCCCATTACCCTTACTTCACTGAGTTCCTGTTTGCGATCACCGATAGTAGGTGTATTTTCATCCCATGTTTCATTGCCCATGTTTAAAACTTCGGGTTTGTCCAGCACATGAACCAGGTCATTTCTTCCCAGGTATTCATACGCCAGTGAACGGAACATGAAGTCGATGATAGAAGTGGTTGTTTTGATATTCGGATGATCTACCATTCCGGCAGGCTCAAATCTGGTGAATACAAATTTCTCCACATATTCTTCTAATGGAACTCCATATTGCAAACCGATGGATATGGCTATTGCAAAGCAGTTGAGCATGCTGCGCATGGTAGCACCTTCTTTGGCCATGTCGATAAAGATCTCTCCCAATGTACCATCATTGTATTCACCGGTACGGAGGAACAATGCCTGGCCGTTGATCTTCGCTTTTTGTGTAAAGCCCCTGCGTTTAGCCGGTAAAGCCCTGCGTTCAACGATCATGGCCAGCTGGCGTTTTAAAGCAGTATCGGCACTGCTTTGTACCCGCTTATTCATTTCATCCAACAGGTCTTCAATGGTGAGTTTTGACATATCAACCATTGCAGATTCTTTCACTGCAGGTTGTTCTTCATGGATAGATCCGTTGGTTTCTTCTGACTCTGTTGTTTTTTTCTTTTTATCTGATTTGTTGCTTAAAGGCTGGCTTAATTTTGATCCATCACGGTACAGTGCACATGCTTTTAATCCAAGCTCCCAGCTTAACCGGTATGCATCAGCGATCTCTTCTATATTAGCTTCATTTGGCAGGTTGATCGTTTTACTGATCGCACCACTCAGGAATGGTTGGGCTGCTGCCATCATCCGTATATGCCCGTGTGCATGAATAAAACGCTGGCCAATATGCCCGCACTTATTTGCACAATCAAAAACAGGTAAATGCTCTTCTTTTAATTTCGGTGCACCTTCTACCGTCATGGTTCCGCATACGTAAATATTTGCCGCATCAATAGCCTCATCAGAGAATCCCAACGCTTCCAGCAGGCTCCATCCGAAATCAAGATATTGGGTTTCGGTAAAACCTAAACGCTGCAGACAGGCTTCTCCCAGGGTATACACATTGAAAACAAAACCGATCTCAAAAGCACTGGCCATTGCAGCATTCAGTTTGTCAATTTCATTCTGCAGGAATCCTTTTTCCAAAAGTGATTCTTCATTTATATAAGGAGCACCTTTTAAAGTGGCATGGCCTTTTGCATAATTTACAATGTCAATTATTTCATCTTCCGCATATTTTAAATTACGCAATGCCTGTGGTACACTTTGGTTGATGATCTTAAAATAACCACCACCACTTAATTTTTTAAATTTCACCAGAGCGAAATCCGGTTCCACACCGGTAGTGTCACAATCCATCACCAGTCCAATAGTGCCGGTAGGAGCAATTACGGTAGTCTGTGCATTGCGGTAACCATATTTTTCACCCATTTGAACGGCATCATCCCAGGCTTTTGTTGCTGCTTTTAATAAATAATCAGGACAATATTTCGCATGAATTCCCTGGGGTTTTATTTCAATGCCTTCATATGCATCTGATGCATCATATGCGGCTGCCCGGTGGTTACGCATTACGCGTAACATGTGTTTTTTATTTTCTTTATACCTGTCAAAGGGGCCAAGGAAACTGGCCATCTCTGCTGATGTTTTATAAGCAACGCCGGTCATAATTGCAGTGATAGCACCGGCAAGTCCCCTTGCTGCTTCACTATCATAGGGGATACCACTGACCATCAACATGCTTCCCAGGTTTGCATAACCCAATCCGAGTGTACGGTAATCATAACTCAGTTGTGCAACTTCTTTAGACGGGAATTGTGCCATCAAAACGGAAATTTCCAATACTACGGTCCATAACCTGCAGGTATGTTCAAAACCGGCAACATGGAAACTGTTATCTGCTTCATTGAAGAACTGGCGCAGGTTTACACTGGCAAGATTGCAGGCAGTGTTATCCAGGAACATATACTCACTGCATGGGTTAGATGCTCTTATCGGTCCGCCTTCGGGGCATGTATGCCATTCGTTGATGGTAGTATCATATTGTGTACCGGGATCAGCACAACGCCATGCGGCATAATTTATCTGCTCCCATAGCTCTTTTGCTTTTACCGTTTTCATGGTTCGGCCGTCGCTTCTGCCTTTCAACTCCCAGTCGCCGTTATCATCCAAAACCTTAAAGAAAGAATTGGGAATGCGTACAGAGTTGTTGCTGTTTTGTCCGCTTACAGTACGATAAGCTTCCCCTTCATAATCACTGGGGTAACCTGCTTCGATCAATGCAGCCACTTTTTTTTCTTCTTCTACTTTCCAGTTTACAAAAGTTACAATTTCAGGGTGATCAAGATCAAGACAAACCATTTTGGCTGCACGCCTGGTGGTACCGCCGCTTTTAATTGCTCCGGCAGCTCGGTCACCTATTTTCAGAAAACTCATTAATCCGCTGGAAGTACCGCCACCACTTAGTTTTTCTCCTTCGCCGCGGATACTGCTGAAATTGGTTCCAACACCACTGCCGTATTTAAATATTCTGGCTTCACGTACCCAAAGGTCCATGATACCCCCTTCATTAACGAGATCATCATCCACACTTAAAATAAAACAAGCGTGTGGTTGGGGGCGTTCATATGCTGAAGTTGATTTTTTTAACTGGCTGTCTTTCGGATCTACATAATAATGCCCCTGTGGTTTTCCGGTGATGCCATATACTTCATGCAGACCGGTATTAAACCATTGCGGACTGTTGGGAACACAGGCCTGGTTTAAAATGGAGTAAACCAATTCATCGTAAAATATCTGTGCATCTTTCGGGGAAGCAAAATAATGGTATCGTTCGCCCCACACACGCCAGCAATGTGCCATGCGGTGTGCAACCTGTTTTGCGGTGGTTTCCCTGCCCATGGTTCCATCTGGCTGAGGAACACCGGCTTTCCTGAAATATTTTTGTGCCAGTATATCTGTGGCGATCTGGCTCCATTGCTTTGGAACTTCCACATTGTCCATCTGGAACACAACTTCGCCGGTTGGATTTTTTATTACAGATGTACGATAATCGTATTCAAACATTTCAAATGGGCTGACGTCTTCTTTGGTGAACTGTCGGCTGAACTGCAGTCCTGGCGCAGGTTGCTTTTTTGTTGCCATAATCTTTATAATAATTGGTTAGTAAGGGTTCATTTTTGATTGGGGTCCCGAAGGAAGACGAAAATATCAGTTGTATATCAACTTTCATATTTCTTTATATCCCCAACCTGTGGACAAAAAATGTGTATATTTTCCTAAATCAAATGCACATTGATTTTGGGGAGTTTTGCACGTTTTGTGGAAAGAATTAATTTTTATCCGGATAAATAAGATGTATTAATTGAAATGTTTTATTACGGGTTCCTTTTTCGGTATTATATTATATTGGTTAATCTGTATAAACAGTTGCCAGGACTCCGTTTAGCAACATATCTTTATTGAAATTTATAAAAAATGCGCACAGTAATACAAAGGGTATCTGAGGCCAGTGTTACCATAAACGGGAAACGGAAAGAAGCAATAGGCAATGGATTGCTGCTGCTTGTAGGAATAGAAGATGCCGATAATAATACGGATATTGAATGGCTCAGTAATAAAATAATAAATCTCCGGATTTTTGATGATGAAAATAAAGTTCCCAATGTCTCTTTAAAGGAAACAGGGGGAGATATTTTACTCATCAGCCAGTTTACTTTACATGCTTCAACGAAAAAGGGAAATCGTCCCGGATATATCAAAGCAAGTAAACCGGAAATTGCAGTACCGGTTTATGAGGCATTCATCCATCAGCTTGAAAAAGATTTGGGTAAAAAAATATATACCGGGCTGTTTGGTGCAGACATGAAAGTCGCTTTGATCAATGACGGGCCGGTGACCATTTTGATTGACACAAAAAATAAAGAATAGAAATGACTGCAGATAAAAGGAACAAATTTTTTCCATCTTTAAAATGAATATTATGCAGGAAATAACTTTAAATGAGGTACAAAAAAAAGTAGATGATTGGGTAAAAACAATTGGAGTAAAATACTTCAGTGAATTAACAAATCTGGGAATATTAATGGAAGAGGTTGGGGAACTCAGCAGGCTGATGGTAAGGACCTATGGTGAGCAATCTTTTAAAGAAAAGGAAGCAGAAAAAAAACTGGGAGATGAAATGGCAGATGTATTATGGGTATTGGTTTGTCTTGCCAATCAAACAGGTGTTGATCTTACAGAAGCGTTGCATAAAAATTTTGAAAAAAAATCGGCACGTGATGCCACCCGCCATCTGGATAATGAGAAATTAAAAAAATGAATTTTGTTTTGGACCTTATCATGAAATGTAAATTCGAAAAAAAACTTCCTAATCGTACAACAATTATCTTCGCGTAATGACATCAGCATTTTTCAACTATGATAAGGCAAAAGTGATTCAGGCATTGCGTTATCATTTTATCAGCCGGAAAGAAATTAAGATCATGATGGTGCTGGTAAATGTTTTTGCAATTTTATCGGCAACACTTTTCTATTTCAAAAAAATTTCTCCCTTTGCATTTTTAATCAGTTCATGCCTTTGGTTTGTAATGATGATCTTATTCTGGTTTTTATTACCAACGATCATTTATAAGAGAGCACAAACATTCAAAGACCGTTTCAGGGTAATACTTGATGACAGGGAGTTTACGATTGAAAATGAAAAAGGAAGCCGCAGCTGGGAATGGGGTAATTTCAGTACCTGGATGGAAAGCCCGCATTTTTTCCATTTATATTTCAACAGCCGTTCATTCTTTATAATTCCAAAAGAGGCTTTTGAAGACGATGCTGTGCATGCTGCCAGAAAAATACTGGGAGAAAAAATTAAACGCTGATCAAAGCATTTTTTCCATCACATGATGGGAAACACCTACTTCCAGGAATTCATTTCCTTTGATCTTGAAACCGAATTTTTCATAAAAACCTACTGCAGAATCACGGGCATGCATCATCAGATATTTATAACCTTTGTCCCTTGCAAGGTTTTCTATAAACGACATGATAGAGGCTCCGATACCCTTGCCTTGTAAATTATTCTGAACAGCCATTTGTCTTAACCGCAAAGTATTATTGCCCACACTGGTTAAAATACAGCAACCAAGCATATCGTCATCATCAAAAGCTGCGATCAAAAGATCATCTTTTTCCCTTTCAAGTTCCTCTTCAGCAAAAGAAAGCCCCAAAGGTTGACGTAAAATCTGGTGCCTGAGTGCAACCATTTGCTTGTACTCAACGGTTCCGTGATCGATTTGTTTTAAACCCATTTCAAAAGATTTTACTTATTAGTTGCTTTATTAAGGTTGTAGATTCTACAATATACATCATTTTTTAGTTTGCTTTTTTTTACATGTAATAATTATTCAGAATTATTTTGATAGCTTATTATGTTCACGGATCAATGCAAAATTGGTTAAAAATTGCCCTGATTTAGTATTTCTTTGTAATTAGTTCAAAAAGTATATTTTTGCAATTGTATTAACTAAATTTTACTATCATGTCAGACATTGCAACAAGAGTTAAAAAGATCATTGTTGACAAATTAGGTGTTGATGAAGCAGAGGTTACACCGGAAGCTTCATTCACAAATGATTTAGGTGCCGATAGCTTGGACACCGTTGAATTAATTATGGAATTTGAAAAAGAATTTAATATTTCTATTCCTGATGAACAGGCCGAAACCATTACCACGGTTGGTCAGGCTGTAACTTACCTGGAAGAAAACGCCAAGTAATCATCAATTTAATTATCACAGGCAAATTCTATGACTTTAAAGAGAGTAGTTGTTACCGGATTGGGAGCCCTGACTCCATTAGGGAAGACTGTCAATGAATATTGGCAGGGCTTGGAAAATGGCGTGAGTGGCTGCGATAATATCAAACAATTCGACGTTACTAAATTTAAGACAAGGTTTGCCTGTGAAGTTAAAAACTTTGAACCTACCGATTACCTCGACAGGAAAGAATCCCGTAAAATGGATCGTTATTGTCAATTCGCTTTAATAGCGAGTGATGAAGCTGTAAAGGATGCCGGTATTTCTAAAGAAAATGTAAATCCCGATAGAGTAGGAGTGATTTTTGCCAGCGGTATCGGAGGTCTGATCACCTTCCAGGAAGAAGTGATCAACTTCGCCTCCGGTGATGGAACTCCCCGTTTCAATCCATTCTTTATTCCTAAAATGATACTGGATATTGCTGCAGGGCAGATATCTATGCGTCACGGCTTTCGCGGCCCCAACTTTGCTGTTGTAAGTGCCTGTGCATCTTCTACCAATGCAATTATTGATGCATTTGATAATATCCGATTAAATAAAGCTGATATCATTATTACCGGTGGAAGTGAAGCAGTTATCAGTGCTGCCGGCGTTGGTGGATTTAACGCCATGAAAGCACTCAGTGAAAGAAATGATGATCCCAAATCTGCGAGCCGCCCTTTTGATAAAGACAGGGATGGTTTTGTGATGGGTGAAGGATCCGGTGTATTGGTTTTGGAAAGCCTGGAACATGCACTGGCACGTGGTGCAAAGATCTACTGCGAAATTGCAGGTGGTGGTGCTACTGCTGATGCACATCATATTACTGCCCCTCATCCCGAAGGCTTGGGTGCAAAAAATGTAATGCACGTTGCTTTAAATGATGCAGGTTTGAAACCGGAAGATATTGATTATATCAATGTGCATGGAACATCAACTCCATTGGGCGATATTGCAGAAACCAAAGCGATCCTCAGCGTTTTTGGCGATCATGCCTATAAATTAAATATCAGTTCCACAAAAAGTATGACAGGTCATTGCCTGGGTGCTGCAGGTGCATTAGAAGCACTGGCTTGTATCATGGCAGTTACCAAAGATGTGATACCTCCAACAATCAATCATTTTACAGATGATCCGGAACTGGACCCCAAATTGAATTTTACTTTCAACAAAGCACAAAACAAAGTGGTTAATGCTGCCTTAAGCAATACTTTTGGTTTTGGCGGTCACAATGCTTCTGTGATTATTAAAAAATATATTCCCTGACCGGACGCTGATTTTCATACGGAAACGCAATGAAGGCTTTCGGTAAGTTTAATTCAAATAGCCTAATTTCGGTAAAACATTTTCCCGCTTTGCAATTTCTAAAAACATTTTTTGCAGACAGTATAAAAAAGAGTGCGTTTAAAAAACAACTCAATAATGTACTTGGTTTTACTCCCGGCGATGTTTCGTTATACAAAACTGCTTTGAGCCACCGTTCTGTACGGGAAGGGGCAGACGAAAATAACGAACGTCTCGAATTTTTAGGAGATGCTGTTTTAAGTTCCATCATTGCACATTATCTTTTTAGAAAATATCCATACAAGGGGGAAGGCTTTTTGACTGAAATGCGGAGTAAGATGGTCAACAGGCAAAAGCTGAATGAGATAGCCTTGAAAATGGGATTAAAAAAGATCACTTTTTACAATAAGTTTGACAATGCCTTAAAAATATCCCAGATATTTGGAAACACCCTGGAAGCATTGATCGGCGCTGTATTTCTGGATAAAGGGTATAAAAAAACCCAGCGCTGGGTGGAAGAATGCATCATTTACCCCCACTTATTTACCGACGATCTGGAAGCTGTTGAAATCAACATAAAGAACAAATTATACGGATGGGCAAACAAGAATGGAAAAGCCCTGGAATTTGAAACCCTGGAAGAGAAATTTGAAAATGGGCGCCGGCTATTTACAATAGGTGCAACCGTTGACGGAGAACTCGTTTCTCAGGCAAAAGGGTTTAATAAAAAAGACGCCAGCCAGATCGCTGCCCAGATGGCTGTGGAAAAGCTTGGATTGTAAAACATATACATTCTTCAGTATCGTTAAGCAGTATAGATCTCTAAAAAATTCAATCAGCTAAAACCTTGAAACGTTTGTATCTATGAAATTTGGAATACTCGGAAGCGGAAGTTGGGGAACAGCACTGGCAAAAATTTTAACCGATAACGGGAATAAAATTTACTGGTGGAACCGCAGTGAAAATGCCATTGCGCAGTTCAAAGCCCGTCAGCACAACCCGCAATATTTAAGCTCAGCTCATTTTGATATCCATAAACTGGAACTTACTTCCAGTGCAGAAACGGTCATTAAAAATGCAGAGGTGATTGTTATTGCCATCCCTTCTGCATTCGCAGCAGAAGTTCTTTCATCTTTGGATAAAAACATTTTTGAAGGAAAAAAAATTGTTTCAGCCATCAAAGGTATTTTACCGGAACAAAATGTTTTATTGAATGATTATCTCAGGCTGCATTTTGATGTAGCCATTGAAAATTATTTTACCGTACTGGGGCCCTGCCATGCGGAAGAGGTTGCTGCAGAAAAATTATCGTATCTCACATTTACCGGACTGGATGAAAAAGTTACATCTGATATAGCAGCTAATTTTAAAAATTCTTATATCAACACGATTCAAAACAGGGATATAAATGGTGTTCAATATGCCGCAGTATTAAAAAATATTTATGCAGTCGGTGCCGGTATTGCCCATGGGTTGGATTATGGCGATAATTTTTTAAGTGTACTTATTGCCAACAGCGCAGATGAAATGGCAGGGTTTCTCCGAAAAGCGGGGATCATAAATGCAGAGGTTGGTTATATAGGCCATCATAATACTGACAGGCTTCAGGATATACACAACAATTATGCAACCTCTGTTTACCTGGGCGATTTATTGGTAACCTGTTATTCTCTATTCAGCAGGAACCGCAGTTTTGGAAACATGATCGGTAAAGGCTATTCTGTAAAAGCAGCACAGCTTGAAATGAGCATGATAGCAGAAGGATATAATGCCTGTAAATGTATGCATATTATCAACCAGGATGTTCGTGCCGAAATGCCCATTGCAGAAACCATCTACCAGATTTTATGGCAACAATTAGCTGCTGATAAGGGTTTCAGGGAAATTGAAGCGGTACTTGTCTGATGTATAAATTTCAAAGCATTTTTTTTCTCCTTTCGTTTTGGTAAAAAAAATAATAAAAAAAGATGGATAATGCTGCGATCGGAAAAACGGTATATTGTCAAAGTTTAAAAAAACAGATCTGCTGCGATTCCATCTGCAAAAAGTTTTCCTGCTGTTGTTAAAATGAGATTTTCATTTTCCTTTTTTAGTTTTTCGGTTGTAATGAATTTAGTACTTCCGGATATTAATATATCGTAAAAACTGCTTCCAAATTTTTTATTAATGTATGCAAGGTCAATCCCCTCACCGGTTCTTACGGAAGTCATGATGTATTCATTTATTTGTTCCGTTTCTGTGAGGATCTCCTCTTCAAAATTTAGCTGGTCTTTTAAAATAGATTGAACATAAAGGGAATTGTTCGAAATATTCCAGCGTCTTATATTGTTGCCGTTAAAAGAATGTGCTGATGGCCCAAAACCATAATAGGGTTTACCCTGCCAGTAACTGCTGTTGTGCACACTACGCATGCCGGGCTTCGCATAATTACTGATTTCGTAATGATCGTAACCATGCTCCTTCATTTGATCCATTAACAACAGAAATTGATTTGCCTGTTTTTCTGCATCCACCGGTAACGACCTGTTACTATTGATCATTTTATGTAAAACTGTTTTGGGTTCCACTGTTAAAGCATAACAGGAAATATGCGGAATCTGGTTCTTAAAAATGATGGCCAGATTTTTCTTCAGGTCGTTATCTGTTGAAAGAGGTGAGCCATAGATCAGATCAACGGAAAAATTGGTAAAACCTGCATCCTGTATCATTTTTATGCTGTTTATGGATTCAGCGGCATTATGTGCCCGGTTCATCCAGATCAGTTCTTCTGATGAAAAAGACTGAATTCCCAGGCTGAGCCTGTTTATCCCAAGGAATAACCATTGGTTTAAAATGGTAGCATTGATGTCATCCGGATTTGCTTCAAGCGTTATTTCCGCATCAGCACTAATCCGGAATTTATGACGAAGGGTTTCAAAAATAGATTTTAATTCATCCGTAGATAACAAGCTGGGAGTACCGCCTCCGATATAAATGGTTTCTATTACCTCATCAGCCTGATCAAAATAAGGAGTGAGTGAAATTTCCTTATTCAAAGCATGGATCACATTGCCTTTTTGTTGCAATGAAGTGGAAAAATGAAAATTACAATAAGTACATGCCTGTTTGCAAAATGGAATATGAATATAAATGCCCGCCAATGATTGTAGATTTTGTTTTAGTATTTTTGATTTAATTACTACATGAAAATTGCTTTTACAAACTGTTTATTAAAAATATTGCTGACAATTATTTGTTGCAATATTGCTGCAATGCTGATGGCACAGCAAATCACAGATACTAAAAACAATATTTCACTTATAATCAATTATACCGGCAAAGATAGCTCCTTTGATTCTCAGGCATTGAAACTGCAAACGGCATTTAACAGCCACGAGGCAGCGATTGAATATGCAGAAAAGTTACCCTTATTGTTGGCATCCAAAGGTTATCCCGTTGCTTCGGTTGACAGTATCCGGAGCACTGAGTCTGATCTGATCATTGAACTGTACCTGGGAAAAAAATACAACTGGATAGATCTTACACCTGTGAATATTGATAAAAAAGCCCTGGACGCAGCCGGATTTTTAGAAAAAAATTATGTAAACAAGCCTGTTAATATTGCTCAATTACAGGTATTACAACAAAGGATGCTGGGGTATTTTGAGAATACAGGTTATCCTTTTGCAGCAGTTTACCTCGATAGTGTTTCAATAAATGAGGATAAGATACATGCCATGCTAAAAGCGGATAAAGGAGTACTTTATCATATAGACAGTATCAGGGTTTATGGCAAAGTGAACCTGAGTAAAAAATTCTTACAGCATTATCTCAACATACACAACGGCAGTATTTACAATAAAGAAAAACTGTTATTGGTTGATAAACGTTTGCAAGATCTTCCTTTTTTAACCTCTGTGCAAACCTCAGACCTCACCATGCTGGGTGCCGGGTCGGTATTAAATCTATATGTAAAGCCTAAACGCAGCAGCCAGGTGAATTTTCTGATTGGCTTTTTACCGGCATCCGATAAATCCGGGAAACTTCAGCTAACCGGCGACGTAAACCTTGATTTGAAAAATGCATTGGGTACAGGGGAAGGAATTTTGGTTAAGTGGCAACAGTTGCAACGGAAATCTCCCCGATTAAATCTTGGGTATAATCAGCCATATATTTTTAATTCAGCTTTTGGATTCGATTTTTTGTTTGACCTGTTTAAAAA
>JBBKWV010000036.1:0-14883 GCA_037969135.1 Ferruginibacter sp. | reverse complement strand
GATATAACTTCCATAAATGTTCACCCGGATTATAGCAGGGTTTCTGTTGTTTCTTTGGATTCTTATCTGCAAATCAAAGGCGATCTAATTCGTCCAATTGCATTTTCAGAAGTCAAGGCTTTGGGATATATTACCGAATTGGATACACGGGAAGCTGATCCGGGAATTGACGGATTATATGTTGTTGCAAAACATGCCAAACATGATTATGGTGGCGGTTTTGCGCATATGACTCTCATTTATACGGGTATGCCTTTATATTTACAAGGAACAATATTGCAAAGAAAAGATGGAATTTGGAGCCGCTACTATTCGGGTGTTGCTTTCATTTCCAGTGGTAATTTCTCTGTCAGCAATATATGCTTCAGCAATTTCCGGCCATACCTTTTTTTACCTTCCTCAAAAATGCCGGAAAAGGATACAGAGACCAGTGATCATTTTATCATCAAAAATTGCAAGTTTGAAAACACAGCCAGAGTATTGGCCACAATGACTTACGGAGGAATTGAGGAAACGGCGAACTGGTATAAAGCCAGCAGCATATATCCGATAAACGGGCACATGCGGTTTAAAAAATTTATAATAACAGAAAGTGAATTCAGTTATATACATGAATCGATCGTTTGGGGCGCCCCACCCTGTTCATCGTATACAATCAGCAACAACAATATACATGATTGCTATACCCTGTTGAATTGCTTTTATTTGTTTCCTCCTGTTGACAAAAATTCAGCTGCTATAAAGAAAAGCAGTTTCCTCATTGACCACAATACTTTTTTAAGGATACGTGCATTGAATCCGGGATCTGAAAATACGGTACACCTGGTAAGAACCATGAACAAAGGGATCATTTCTAATAACAGTTTCAATGATTGCACCGGTATTCATTTATACCTTAACGGTAGTACAATGGTTAAAGGGAATACGATCAATACTTTTATGGCGGATGTGCAGGCTGATCAAACACGGCCACCCGTTATTCTTGTAAAAACAGCCGGGGAAGAAATAATAACACTTTTACATAATAAAATATCCATGGGTTTGATGGGTAATCTTATTGCCAATGAATCCCGTGCTTCCTTTCTTATTAAGAATAATACCCTGACTGGTGCAGGGTTACGTTATTTAACTTCGCTGTCGGATAGCAGCCAATATTTAGATATTTACAGAACTTATGCAGTGAAAGATCTTGCCCAATTTAAAATAAAAGCAGCTAAATATAATTATGATCCAAATATCCGTTTATCAAATACAGTGTATTTTAATAAAAGGAACTCCAGTTGGGAAAAATTAAATTCAATCCCTTTTATGTATCTGTACAGTGAAGTAGATGATTTTAATCACGCCAATCAAACTATACTATTTAAGAATAATGAAATTGAATCTGCCTATTTAACCCGGATACAGAAAAAGGCCGCAACAATATTCAATACAGTTAGTTTCGACAATAACCGGATTCAAAATTGCATCGGATTGAATGCTGCTAACACAAATACCGTTATTAAGAATTTTAACTTCACCCGCAATACTGTCAGTAACGGCAGTCTGACCATGACCAGTCTGGGTGACGTATCTGCATCCGTCAGTTCACTGAATGTAACCGGCAATATATTTTATACAGATTTCATGAGTTCTTCTTTTTTTACTGCATCCGCATTACTCATTTTCCGGGAAAATGCATTTATCAGAAATGAATCATTCAATTTTGGCACAGCAGATATCTATCCGGCATTTGGATTAAACAAAATGCCTGCAGCAACTTACCAGCTTATTTTACAGGGCAATCCCGGTCAACAAATGATCATTGAAAATAACCACTTTATTGCCGAAATGACCAGGGGTAATATACTTTGTGTTACAAAACCAGATAAAGTAAGTATTACAAAAAATACTTTCAATCTTTTTGTACCAACCTGGCAGGCCAATGCGGCCAATATCAGAAACGCTGTATATTTTATCAGCCCTGATACGGTTTCATCCATAGAAATAAAAGACAACAACTATATTCCAGAACCCGGAAAGCAAAATAACCTGATCAGTTTTGATGAATCAAGATCTTCCATCACCAACTTCCAAATGTCAAATAATATGATCTCTTCTAAAAATGGAGCAAGTATTAAAAACGTTTCCGCAAACAATAAATCATTTACCCATTATTCAATGGAACCCTGAGTAAAAAAAGAGATATTTTAAGCAATAATCCGGGTCCGTTTTCACTTATATTTTTCAAAGTATATTATCTTTTTTTTGCGGATCTGAAATAAATTCCTAGATTTATGCAAACGATTGCATTAAATGTCCCTTACAGTTACCATTGCTGATATCGCCAAAAAATTAAAAACCACGTCAGGCACAGTTTCCCGTGCACTTAACAACCACCCCGCTATCAGTGAAAAGACAAAAAATAAGGTTTTAAAAGCGGCGGAAAAAATGAATTACCGGAGAAATAAAGTTGCTTCTTCTTTAAGATCGGGGCAGACAGGCATTATCGGCGTTATCATACCAAGTGCAGAAATCAATTTCTTTGGATCCGTAGTGCATGGCATTGAAACCATGGCCAACCAAAATGGATATAATGTTTTGATATACCAGTCCAACGAATCAATGGAACACGAGCAGAAAGGAATTGAAACATTTCTGAATGCACGGGTTGATGGCATCATGGTTTCTATGGCTAAAGAGACCAATGATTACAGGCATTTCATCAATGTGAAAAACACCAATACACCCATCGTTTTTTTCGACAGGGCTAACGACGAGCTGGAAATTGATTCTGTGGTCGTAAATGATCATCAGGGAGCTTTTATGGCAACCGAACATTTGATAAAACAGGGATATAAAAGAATTGCACATATATCCGGGCCACAGCATATCAACATTTTTAAAGCTCGTTTGATGGGTTATAAAGCGGCATTGAAACAGCATGGTTTTAAGTTTGAACCAAAACTGGTTTATAACGGCGATCTGACTATTGAAGCAGGCAAACAGGCGATCCGGCAATTTTTCACATTATCCAATCCTCCAGATGCTGTTTTTGCAGTGGAAGATTTTACAGCTCTCGGAGCAATCAAAAAATTGAAAGAATTAAATATCTCTATTCCTGATGATTTTGGCATTATTGGATTCGCAAATGAAGGCTTTGGTGAACATATAACCCCTTCTCTTTCTACCATCGATCAGCAAACAGTACAAATGGGTAAAGAAGCATTTGAAATGATATTTCGCCTGATTGAAAATAAAACGAATAAAAAAAAGCCCATGCAAAAGAAGATCCTGGAGCCCTTGCCCTTTTACAGAAATTCTTCCCTGCGGAAAATAATAAAAAATTAAAACTCGTCAAATGAAAAATGGATTGGAAATCAACTACCGGGAACCAAAATCATATATTAACTGGCTGGAATACACGCTTGTGGCATTTGACAATTCCGGCAAACCCACCATTGTTTTAATGCCTTACAATAAATATTCATTCTGATAAATGTGCAATCATGGATCTATTTAAAATTATTTTCGGTTTAATTGTTATCCATTCATCCACAATATTCAATGCGGATGCTCAGGTACGCAGCAAAATAAATTTTGATGATAATTGGAAATTTGCATTTGGAAATGCCCATGATCCAGCAAAAGATTACAATTATAGTATTGTCACAATTTTTTCAAAATCAGGTGCAGCAAAAAACACGGCCATAGATCCAAAATTCGATGACAGTACCTGGCGCAAGCTTTCTCTTCCGCATGATTGGGCGGTTGAATTACCTTTTATTTACTCAGACAGTTTCGACGTACAATCACATGGATATAAACCCGTAGGTGGCCATTATCCCGAAACAAGTATTGGCTGGTACCGTAAACACTTCAACGTTACAAAAACAGATTCCGGCCAGCGTTTTCAAATTCAGTTTGACGGTGCTTTTCGTGACGCAACTTTCTGGATAAATGGTTTTTACCTCGGCAATAATAAAAGCGGTTATGTGGGCGCTTCTTATGATGTGAGCAATTACCTCCATTATGGAAAAGAAAATGTATTGGCAGTTCGGGTGGATGCTACACAGTATGAAGGCTGGTTCTATGAAGGTGCCGGTATTTACAGGCATGTTTGGATGAACCAATACAATCCGGTTCACCTGGATGAAAACCCTGTTTTTGTTCATACAAATGTTCAGAACAATATGGCAACGGTAAATATTGAAACAACCGTAATCAATGAATCATTGAATAATGCAAACATAACCGTGTCTGCCATCATAACCGACAGAAATGGGAAAAAGATCGGGCAGACTTATGATCAGCCTGTTTCACTTTTCATCAATGAAAAGAAAACGATCAAACAAAAAATAACAGTCAACAGGCCAAATCTTTGGTCTTTGGAAGATCCATATCTCTACCGTATAATACCCATCGTTAAATCGAACGGAAAAATAATTGACAGTGATAAACTTCGTTTCGGGATCCGAACCATAGAAATAAAAACAAATGGTTTATTCCTCAATGGAAAACATATAAAGATCAAAGGAACCAATAACCACCAGGATCATGCAGCTGTTGGAACTGCTTTGCCTGATTATCTTCAATACTATCGCATCTTCTTATTAAAACAAATGGGATCCAATGCATACCGGTCTAGCCACAATCCGCCAACAAAAGAATTACTGGATGCATGCGACAGCCTGGGAATGCTTGTAATGGATGAGAACAGGTTATTGAACAGCAGCCCGCAATACATGAACGACTTTGAATGGCTCATCAAACGTGACCGCAGCCGTGCTTCCGTATTTATGTGGTCGATCGGAAATGAAGAAGGATGGATTCATACAACCGGTACCGGCAAACTCATCACGTTATCGCTTTTGGCAAAACAAAAAGAACTTGATCCCACCCGCGTAAGTACCTATGCGGCTGATGTTGGAAATGTATTCAATGGTATCAATGAAGTGATCCCGGTTCGCAGTTTTAATTACAGGCAATTTGCAGTTGCAGATTATCACAGGGATCATCCGACACAACCCATCATCGGAACAGAAATGGGCAGTACCGTAACTACCCGTGGGCAGTACACGAAAGACAGCATTAAAGGGTATCTCCCCGACCAGGATATCACAGCACCATCGTGGGCAAGCACGGCAGAAACCTGGTGGAAACTGGCGGCAAACAATGATTATTGGCTGGGTGGATTTGTATGGACAGGACTGGATTACAGAGGTGAACCAACACCTTTTAAATGGCCAAATATCAATTCACATTTCGGCATCATGGATGTTTGCGGTTTCCCGAAAAATATTTATTACTATTATCAATCCTGGTGGACAGACAAAGATGTACTGCACATTTCTCCTCACTGGAACTGGAAAGGAAAGGAAGGAATTCCAATAGATGTTTGGGTAAACAGCAATGCAGACAATGTAGAATTATTTTTAAACGGAAAAAGCCAGGGCAAAAAAGACATGCCACGCAATGGCCATTTACAATGGATGGTAAATTATGCACCCGGAACACTGGAAGCCATCGCTTATAAAAAAGGACGGAAACTGCAATCAAAAATAGAAACCACCGACATCCCTGTTGAAATAGTGATCAGCCCGTACAAAACGACCATGCTGGCAGACGGAAAAGATGCAACGGTTATCAACATCAGCGTTATCGACAAAGAAGGCCGCGAGGTGCCCGATGCTGCTGATCTGATCCAATTTTCCCTGCAGGGCGATGCAAAGATCATTGGAGTTGGAAATGGCGACCCCAGCAGTCACGAACAGGATAAATATTTTGACAGTACGGCGCATCGGCATTTATTTAATGGCAAATGCCAGTTAATCCTTCAATCGGGTAACACACAATCGATGATACATTTTGAAGCAAAAGCAACAGGTATGTATACCGGCGCCACTGATATCTTAACCATTCAACCCGGTACAGCACATCATGTGAGTTCCTCTGAAAATACATTTCCCGTAATTCCATTTAAAGAAACCCCGGTTGATAAAATGCTTGGGGCCGACATTTCATTCCTTCCCGAACTGGAAGACCGTGGGATGAAATTCTATGATACAGACGGTAAACAGAAAGACGCCATACAGATATTAAAGGACCATGGATTGAATTATGTACGCCTGCGTATTTTCAACGACCCGGCAAGAGATAGCGGCTACTCCCCAACGAAAGGCTTTTGTGATCTGCCGCATACACTTCAAATGGCAAAAAGAGTAAAAGCAGCAGGCATGAAACTATTACTCGATTTTCATTACAGCGATTACTGGGCTGATCCCCAAAAGCAATATATGCCAAAGGCCTGGCGTGGAAAACCAATCACCGCATTAAAACAGGCTGTGTATGATTATACCAGATCTGTAATACAGGCTTTGAAAGACCAGGGCACGGCACCGGCAATGGTTCAGATCGGAAATGAGATCAATCACGGAATGATCTGGCCGCATGGCAGTGTAAATAATTTCGACAGTCTGGCACAACTATTTTTTGCAGGCATTCAGGGAGTAAAATCTGTTTCTCCATCAACAACGATCATGCTGCATATTGCATTAGGCGGACAAAATGATGAAAGCCGTTTTTTTATTGACAATATGATCAACCGGGGGGTACCCTTTGACGTGATCGGATTGTCCTATTATCCCAAATGGCACAATACACTGGCTGATCTGGAATACAACCTCCAGGATCTGTCTCACCGGTATAATAAAGATGTGATCGTGGTGGAATATTCTCACCTGAAAAAAGAAGTAACTGAATTGTCATTCAATGTTGCCGGAGGAAAAGGAAAAGGCAGTTGTATCTGGGAACCCCTAAATACCTGGGAACGTTTTTTTGATCAGGATGGAAAGGCTAATGATCTGCTGCTGATATATGATGAGATGAAAGAGAAGTATTTGAAATGATACCGGATATATGATTAATATTATTAACTATAAACGAAATAAAGAACACAACCATGCAAAATAAAATCACCATCGCTTTCACAGAAAAATTTGGAGAGCAGCCAGCCATTTTCCGTTCGCCGGGAAGGATCAATATATTGGGTGAGCACACCGATTACAATGAAGGCTTTGTTTTACCGGCAGCAATTGACAAACATATTTATATCGCCATCTCAAAAAGAGAAGATAAACAGATAAAACTGCATGCCAGTGATTATAATGAATCGTTTGAAACGGATATTGAAAATGTAAAACCTTCATCCATTCATTGGCCTAATTATATTTTGGGTGTGGTTGACCAATTATTGAAACAGGGCCACTCATTATACGGTTTTAATATAATGGTTGATGGCGATGTGCCCATCGGGGCAGGTCTCTCCTCCTCAGCTGCAGTGGAATGCGCAACTATTTATGCTTT
Source organism: Ferruginibacter sp. (assembly GCA_037969135.1). GTDB lineage: Bacteria > Bacteroidota > Bacteroidia > Chitinophagales > Chitinophagaceae > Ferruginibacter. Next base: position 7,539 of record JBBKWV010000036.1, on the reverse strand, counting down.
GAATGAAATATTCTCCCTTGGATTGAAAAAATTACAAATGGTTCCGCTGGCACAAAAGGCTGAGCATGTATTCGCAGGCGTTAATTGTGGTATCATGGACCAGTTTGCAAGTATGTTCGGAAAAAAAGATCATGCAATAAAACTGGATTGCCGGTCACTGCATTATGAGTATATACCCATAAAAATGGAAGGTTATAAGATCGTATTACTGAATACAAATATCAAACACAACCTGGCTGCATCAGAATACAATATCCGGAGGGAACAATGTGAAGAAGGAATATCCATACTGCTACAAAATTTTCCGACGATACATAGTTTAAGAGATGTAAATATAGAAATGCTGAATGATTATGTAGAACCTGTTGACCCTTTGATCTATAAAAGATGTAAGTATGTGATTCAGGAAAACGAAAGACTGCAGGGCGCCTGTGTAGACTTGAGAAAAGGCGATATCCATTCATTGGGCGCAAAGATGTATCAAACACATCATGGATTGAGAAATTATTATGATGTCAGTTGTAAAGAACTTGATTTTTTGGTTGATTACACAAAAGCAAATTCGTCAGTTGCCGGTGCCAGGATGATGGGTGGCGGTTTTGGTGGCTGTACCATTAATCTGGTGAAAGAAGATGATATTGAATCCATAATTGAAGATGTGTCGAACGAATATCATCTTGCAATGGATCTTTCATTAACAACTTATATCGTATCAACGGAAAACGGTACAGAACGTTGTTCTTAAAAGATTGAAAACATCATTCCGGAAGACCATCAACAATACACAAGCTATCAAAACAAATGATTTATGAACACTTTACAGTTGAACGATTACCTGGTATTTATGATTTACTTCATCGTTGTTGCCGGATATGGGTATTGGGTATATCGGAAAAAACAAAAAAAAACTGTCTCCGCATCGCATGACTTTTTTTTAGCGGAGGGTTCTCTCACCTGGTGAGCAATCGGGGCATCATTGATCGCTTCTAATATTTCTGCTGAACAATTTATCGGAATGAGCGGAAGTGGATTTAAAATGGGACTCGCCATTTCTGCTTACGAATGGATGGCAGCTGCTACACTTATCATTGTGGCAGTATTTTTTATTCCGGTGTATTTGAAAAATAAAATATACACTATGCCCCAGTTCTTAAGCCAGCGGTATAACAGTACTGTAGCAATGATCATGGCAGTATTTTGGTTAATGCTGTATGTGGTTGTAAACCTGATGTCGATTTTATACCTCGGGGCATTGGCCATACATGGCATATCGGGATTGAGTATTCCTTTATGCATCGGGCTTCTGGCTGTATTTGCCATTGTCATTACACTGGGAGGCATGAAAGTAATTGGTTATACTGATGTGGTACAGGTTTTCTTTCTCGTTTTGGGAGGACTTGTTGCCACCTATATAGCACTCAACCTGGTTGCAGAAAAATCCGGACAAACAGGATTGATCAATGGTTTCAAATTATTGACTACCGAAGCCAACGGGCATTTTCATATGATCTTCAATAAAGAAAATGAAAACTACATGGACCTTCCCGGCCTCTCCGTTTTATTGGGAGGATTGTGGATCGCCAACCTGAATTATTGGGGCTGCAACCAATACATTACACAAAGGGCATTGGGAGCAAGTCTGCCAACAGCACGTAAGGGAATTTTATTTGCTGCCTTTCTGAAATTATTAATGCCGGTGATTGTTGTTTTACCCGGTATTGCCGCTTATGTTCTTTACCAGAAAGGAATGTTCCAATCAGAAATGCTGGATTCAAAAGGGATCGTGGATGTGAATAAAGCGTACCCTTCTGTATTAAACCTGCTACCCACAGGTCTTAAGGGACTTTCCTTTGCAGCACTAACGGCAGCGATTGTGGCATCTTTGGCGGGCAAGGCCAACAGCATTGCAACTATATTTTCACTGGACGTTTATAAGAAAGCCATCAATAAAAATGCTGACGAGAAAAAACTTGTCAGCATAGGTAAAATGGCCGTATTGATCTCGATGATCCTGGCGATTCTGTTATCACTTGCGCTCGGGGAAAAACTGATGGGAGAAGGCAAACAGGGTTTTCAGTATATACAGGAGTATACCGGATTTGTTTCCCCCGGAATTTTTGCCATGTTCATACTTGGATTTTTCTGGAAGAAAACCACTTCCAATGCAGCCTTATTCGCCATTATCGGCGGATTTGCACTTTCCCTGCTTTTTAAATTCCTGCCGAACATGATGGATCTTTCCTTCCTTGCGGCTATGGGTTTTTCAAAAGCCAATGCAGCAGGGTTATATGAAATTCCATTCCTCGACAGAATGGCATTTGTATTTGTACTTTGCATTGCTGTCATGATATTGATCAGTTATTTTGACAACAGAAAAGGAATAAAACCGAACGGCTTGGAGGTAGACAAAACAATGTTCAAAGTAGATACCGGATTTGCAGTGGGCGCACTGATCATATTGGCAATATTGGCAGCATTATACACAGTTTTCTGGTAGTTAAAAATTATAGCTTTAAATTTATCCTAAAATAATTGCATGAATGGCAACATCCCTTCAAGGCCGTTTGGAATGATTGATGATTTGGCAGTACGAGAATATACACTTAGCAATGCTAATGGGATGCTCGTGTCAATTATTAATTACGGTGCTACCATCACAAAGATCATGACACCGGATAAAGAGGGAGTTTTGGGTAATGTGGTTTTAGGATTTGATGATATCGATGGTTATATCCGTAACGGCGACCAGTATATTGGTTGCATAGTTGGCCGCTATTGTAACAGGATCTCCAATGCCCGGTTTTCCATTTCCGGACTATCATACCAACTATCTGCAAATAATAATAACAACAGTTTACATGGAGGGATCAAAGGATTCGACAAACAATGCTGGGATGTCGAAAATACAACTGATAACAAAAGCCTGTGTTTATCACTAAAGAGTAAAGACGGAGACGAAGGATTTCCGGGAAACATGCATATAACTGTAACCTATACACTCAGTGCAATCAATGAATTAATCATTGAATACAGAGCAATTACAGATAATCCCACTCCGGTAAATCTGACAAGCCATTCTTATTTCAATTTATCGGCAGGAAAATCAGCAGATATTTTAGATCATGAATTATCCATTTTTTCAGATGACTTTACCCCTGTAGATGAAGGATACATACCAACCGGCCAATTGGCTTCTGTTTTTAACAGCCCATTGGATTTCAATATTTCAAAAAATATCAGAAAAGAGATCAATAAATTACCCCAAGGTTATGACCATAATTATGTATTAAAAAAATACACGGATAAAGCAGCAACTTTATATGACCCCACAAGCGGACGATTTATGGAAATGTTTACTACAGAACCCGGACTTCAGTTTTATTCCGGTAATCATCTGGATAAAACCATTCTGTCAGAAATTACATTAAATAAACATGCTGCTCTCTGTCTGGAAGCACAGCATTATCCCGATAGCCCTAATAAAGCTGCTTTTCCCAATACGATATTATATCCAGGAGAAGAATATATTCAAAAAACCATCTACAGGTTTTCGGTTAAATAAGTCTGTTAATAATCTGTTTAGTGGATTTGTAATTGCCAATGAAGAACTCAGGGAAACGCATTTGATTTCTTTTTTAACAGGTATACTTACTGGTCTAATCATTGCGGGTTTAACTTCATTACATTTCCCCGAACCATATCTTTATTTTGTTGCACTCATTTATGGCAAATTTGATCTCAAATTTAGTAAGCCGGCATTCATTTTATGATCAACTGAAAATAAGGTACATAAAAGAAACCCATCAAACTGAATTACAGTAAAATAGTGAAAAAGCAAACATGGATACTTAATACCCATTACCCTTCCTGTTTAACCCCATCCAATATTTTTATATAGCGGCTGTTTTCCTTAAACATCTGTAATCCATCTGAAAGTTTCATATAAGGCAATTGGTATTTCCGGTGATTCATCCTGCTGATCCGTGCAAGAATATTGAGGTGCCGAATGATCTCTTTCCATGCAAAAAATATGGAATGCTTTGGATCATACATATGTGTAGGTTCACTGCCCGCACCATTCAATTCTATGATGGAGAAATTTTTTCCCTGCTTCAGATCTTCCCAGTTTTTGTACCGGATGTCCAGTCTGCCAAAATAGAACCCATCAATCTGTTTGCATACCTGATCCATTGTATTTATTAACTTATCATCTGCAAGATCAGTAATATCTGTAAATTTTGCACCCCGTACATGATTTCCATAAGGCACCAGAATATGCTGCTCTCCCATTGGCAAAACCCTATTGAAATCTGCGTCCTTCAATGCCCTCAGTATTTCAAGCTGCAGGATAAACCGCTTATCTTTTTTTAATAAGACTTCTATGGTAGAAATCCCATCCCCCCGGACAGACAGGAATTCTTTTTCAACAATCCCTGATATTTTTCCTGTTGCTTCATCCGGATAACGGTAATAAAATATTCCTATTTCTTTTTCAAATGAAACAAAATCCTGAATAAGGAAATCTACTTTTGATCTGTTTAGATAATCTTTAAGGTCTGCTTCATTATCAATTTTTTTTACCGCTTTGCCCTGCATGCCAATATCAGGTTTTCCAATCAAAGGAAAATCCAATCCTTTTCTTTTTATTTCTTCATTGATTTTTTCAAATGACGTACCAGTCTTAAAAAACAAAGTTGCCGGATAAAAAGCTTCCGGAATAAGATCATAAATCTCCTTTTTGGATTCCAGGAGAAAACCCGCATTTTTAATAGTGGGATTGGAAGTACTGAAAAAGAAAAAAGACCTGGCTTTTAATGCAAGCCAGAGCCAGTAAATATATATTGGAATATAAACGATATTAAAAGGCCAATACTCCCAATGCAATAATCTTATAAAAAAAGGCCTGTCCAGTATTTTCTTTATCATAGATGGTTATTAATTGATCACTTCATCGTGTAAAGAAGATACTTGTTTCATTTCTTTTAGATGTGTAATATTATTTTTCAGGTCAAGATATTTCATTTTACAGGAGCCCGGTTCCAAAACAATTCCGGTTATACTCACAGTGGATAGCAATCCGTTGCGATTCATATGGAGATCGTTCGCTTCATCACCATCACCGGTAAATCGATGAAAATCCAGAATATCATCCTGTGATGGGTGTTTACTTTTATTTTTAAAAGCTTTGAACCAATACTCTCTTTTTATAACTACTTCTTCATCATAAAGAGTTGCAGATGACCAGATGTATGATTGGTCCTTTGCCAATTGCCTGCAGTGTTTTATCAGCCCAGTCCACCTGCATTCATACAGGCTATTGTCTAAAATAATCATGGTAAAGGGTTCGATACCAGCCAGGTTCAGGCTCAAAAAATGATTTACCGGTAATGCATGGTTGAATATCTCCAGGAAAATTATGCCCCGGCTTTTCCTGTATGATTTTTCCGGTTCATGTTTTACAAATGCACCATTCAATAAAACAGCTGCTTTCCCATGGTCATTCATTGCGATCCAACTTCCTCCGGCTTCTGCATCTTTCGGATAGATGATCCGGTTTTCAGCTTCTGCATATATTTCAGGTGGGATAGCATCTTTACGTGCCATTTTCTCATCCCGGTTGGAAGTAATAAAACAGCTATCCCTTACCGGTATAAAAGTTACTGTGCACATGACTTACGGTATTTTAAAGTAGAACATGCAACTGCAAAACCTTCCGGAATATTTATGGTTGTTAGTTCTTTCAAACCAACTTTTATCAAAGCCATATGATGTACGGTATGTTCAAGATTGTATATCAGTTCACGGAAATAATTGGTCTCAACCCGAATCATTTCGTCGGATAATTCATCATAATTTGAATGCAAAACCAGCTTGATATCCGGTTTGTCGATATTATTTATGATCATGAGCATCAGTTCTTTTGCCAGATCTTTATCGGACTCAATTCTGATGTCTCTTTTCCGCTCTTCATAATTCAAGGCACCGGTTTCATAACCATTAAACAGGCAGGTATATAATTCTATAATATGCCTGAGGTGTTGGCCTATAGTTGCATCAGACAAGTTTTTACTTGGACTGGTATATTCATCCGTGCTCATTTTACTGAGTAAATCGCTGATTTGATTAAATACATTTCCGATGACCTTTTTTAATTCCATAGAATCGTTTTATTTATAAATTATAGGAAACACCCATGCCAAAATTATTCGCTTTATTTCTAAAACGGTCAACAACCGTTCCGTCTGCTGCAATTTGCTTTACAGCAGATGTTTTATACTCAACAAATATAAACTGATAAACTGCTTTTACCCCCCAATCTTTGTTGATATTATATTTTAAAAAGAACTCGGAATTCAGACTTCCATAATCATTGTCTCCCGTAAGTAACACATTAAATGCTGTTGGCTTTGCTGCTGGTTCCGATAATTTGTTTCCATTAGTGGTTAAAATGGCACTGCTTTTACGACCAAATGTAAACCCGATCATATCAATATTAAATCCAGCATTCCATTTACTGCTAAATTGATACCCCAGATTTAAACTGATATTTATTGAACTGGTAAGCGGGCTTTGTACAGTAAGTGTATCATGATTTTCAGTTTTTTGCCCGGCAAAAAAGATGATAAACGGAATTGTTGTGGTTCTTGAAAGTTTTGCATTGGCTGTAATAAATTCAGTTTTGTTGCCAAAATAAGTTGTTGACCTCAGCCCTAATCCTGCTTCCCATTTTTTCCTTTTACCCAATTTCCAATTATTTACAACAGATAAAGCGAATGTCCCCTGTGAATTCCCTACAGTTCCTGTAAGGTCAGCAAACCGGCTAATTTTTGACGGCACATTCTGTGCATACAAAACATTAAAAGAAAATATAAGAGCAGCAGAGATTAAATATTTTTTCATGATCATGATAGTTTTTATATACTTACGCATGTATATGCAATCGGGTTCCGCAATATTAAGAATTACTGAAAATATTTTTAATATAACCAAATATTACCGCACGATTCATAAAAACGAGGATAAAACAGCACAAAAATACCAATATGGCATAAAAAAATAAAAGACCAGCATCACTCTTTACCTCAATACCCAAATTGGTTAAATGAAAAAACAATGCACCCGACATCAGGCCCATACCCAACAAAGCTCCTACCCAGGTAGTTCGGGGTATCAGGATCAAAATTGCAGCTATTAATTCTGCAATGCCCGAACCTATTCTTCCCCAAGGCTCCATACCGATACTGGAAAAAATAAAAACAGATTCCTCCGAAGCTGTGAATTTGAAAAATAAGGTCTGCACCAGAATGATTGCAGCTATAAATCTAAGTATCCAATTGCAGATATTGCTGAGATTTAAATTCATAACTGTAAGATATATTACAAATATAACTTGTCCCAATACAAAATTCTGTCAGCTAGATGACAGTTTAGCAAGTTTACAAAATTTTTAATAATATCAGCAATTCAAGATAACTCCCAATGTATTAAAATTAATTTTCGCAGAGATCAAACATTAAATAAATTACATATAGCTGATAC
>JBBKWV010000035.1:0-15953 GCA_037969135.1 Ferruginibacter sp. | reverse complement strand
GCTTCTGTGATGGTTCCTTCTTTAAATGCTATTTCAAGTTCCTTAACAGAAATGGGTCTTTCAGCAATTTGAAATCCCATATCCCCGGCAATGGTTAAAAGTGAATCTCTTGTAACCCCGTCGAGGATCGAATCAGATAATGGGGCAGTAACCAGCACATCATTGATAACAAATAGTACATTCATCATGCCGGATTCTTCTATAAAAGTGTGGTCTCTCCCATCAGTCCATAAAACCTGGTCAAAGCCTTCCAGCCTTGCCTGCCTGGTTGGATAATATGCAGCCCCGTAATTGCCGCCGCATTTGGCAAAACCGGTGCCTCCTTTTGCCGCCCGGATATAATCTGTTTCCACTTTCACTTTTATGGGATCAGTATACAAGGTTGGAACAGGGCCGGTAAATATAATGAACTGGTAATCTTCCGAAACTTTCACTCCAAACTTTGCTTCACTTGCAAACATGAACGGGCGAATATACAATGCGTGTCCTTCTGCTGACGGAGTCCAATCCTGGTCAATTTCAATCAACTTCAGCAACCCTTCTGTAAAAATATCCCTGGGTATAACGGGCATGCACATACGCTCCAGTGATCTTACAAATCGCTCATAATGTTTTTCAATCCTGAAAACATTGATCCTGCCATCGGCCATCCGGAATGCCTTCATCCCTTCAAAAACTGTTTGCCCATAATGCAATGCCAGTGTAGCAGGATCCAGGGAGAGGTTTGCATAAGGAGTTATTTTCGCCGTTTGCCAGTGCTCTTTTTCATAATTACACAGAAGCATGTGATCAGAAACATATTTACCAAATTCCAGGTTTTTAAAATCCACTTCATGAATCCGGGAATGCTTTGTTCTGATGATTTCGATTTCTGTTAAGATTTCCATATAATTTGTTTACTGATGTTATAATAATGGTTCAAATGTTATTCCCGATACACTGAAATATTTTTTTGCAGCATTGCATGCTTTATCCATGTTTATTATCATTTTCACATTGGCTCTTTCATAAACCCCCGGCACTACATCCACATGTTCAAATCCCAGTTTTTCATATAACCTGATTGCAGCTGCATTTTTTGTATTGGTATACAGGATCACTTTATCTGCTCCCCGGTTTTTTGCTACGATAAAACTGGCGAAACTGAGTGCTTCTGCAATCCCCTTACGCCTGAAATTTTCTTCAACGGCCATCTTGGTAAACTCAAATGTTTTATCATCCACCTTTCGCAAAGCAACCGTACCAGCAATATCAGCATCATATTTTGCCATCAGTATGGCACCTCCCTTTTCCAAAATAGCCGTTCCGGGATGTAACAATACAAACTCATCCACCGGTTCCATCACAAACAGCTCTTCAATCCATTGCCTGTTGAACTTTTCGAAATAGGACTGATGAGCCGGATCATATGCAACAATTTCAATCAGATTCATACATAATTTTGAAAAGACAAAATTTGTACATTTATTTTAAATAAAACAGATTCAGATTTATTAATTTTGACTATATCAGATGAATTATTAAGGGTAGCTGATTATTTGAATAAATATTTCATCTGCTCTTTTCGGATAACCGTTTTAAATTTATTTTATGCGCAGAAACTCAAAATTAAATTCGGAAGATCATTTATACCTGCAGGTTGCAGACGGGCTTGAAAAGATGATTGCAGATGATGTTTTACAGATTGGCGATAAACTCCCTTCGGTGAGGATGCTGAGTGAAGAATACGGGATCAGCATGGGCACTGCATTTCAGGCTTATTATCACCTGGAAGGTAGAGGGTTGATAGAAGCCAGGCCCAAATCGGGCTATTATGTCCGCTTCAGTCACCGGCGTTTTCCGGAGTTGCCCAATACCCTGCAACCAGAGACACTATCCCACGACGTTAGTGTGAAAGAAATGATTGATTCCATTTACACAGATATTGCCGCAAATGATGTTTTGAATTTTGCACTGGCCGTTCCCGACAGTTCCCTGCTTCCGGCAGCAAAACTGAATAAATCAGTAGTTTTTGCTTTGCGAAACACAAAAGATCATTGTGTAAATTATGAACATACACAGGGTAATTTTGAATTGCGGCAGCAAATTGCAAAACTCGCTTTCAACTGGGGAGGGAATGCAAGTCCTGATGAAGTGATTGTCAGCTCCGGCTGCCTTGAAGCCATTATGATGTGCTTAAAAGCCGTCACTAAATATGGTGATACCGTTGCAGTGGAAAGTCCAACTTATTTTGGCATTAATCAGGCAATTGAAAGTCTGGGTTTGAAAGTGGTAGAGATCTCTTCGGATCCGGTAACAGGGATCGACCTGGATTACTTACAAAAAGCCATCAAAAAATTTCCGGTAAAAGCGTGTGTTTTTATTCCCAGTTTCAATAACCCATTTGGAAGTTGTATGCCGGATGAAAACAAAAAAAAACTGGTAGAGATCATTACAAAACACAATATCCCTTTGATAGAAGATGACATTTATGGTGAATTATATTTTGGTAAAAAAAGGCCCAAAACATGTAAATATTATGATACAAAAGGAATGGTAATGTATTGTACCTCTTTATCCAAATCATTGTCGCCGGGTTACCGGATCGGCTGGACCATACCCGGTAAATATTTTGAACAGGTAAAACAAATGAAGCGTATACAGAATATCAGCAGCCCTACCCTTACGCAGGCAGCCATGGCACATTTTTTAAAACACGGACGTTACGAATACCATTTAAAGAACCTGCGCAAAGCCCTGCATACCCAAAGCCTGCGGTATGTACAGGCGATCATAAAACATTTTCCAGCCGACACAAAAGTATCCCGGCCACATGGAGGTTTTATTCTCTGGCTGGAACTAAACAAAAAAGTAAATGCATTTAAATTAAGAACGGAGGCTATGAAACAACAGATTTCCATTGTACCCGGAAAGATCTTTTCTACCGGTAATAATTATTCAAACTGTATCCGCATCAGTTTTGGAAAACCCTGGAACAATGAAGTAGAAGCCGGATTGATGCTGTTGGGAAATATGATCAAAGGAATGATACGCTAGCATGCCTGTTTCAAAAAATTATCTTATATTATGGAATAAATTAAAACCCGTTTTTCAAGTGGATTCAATTCTGGTACAATCCACTGAAAGAAATTGTACATTTAGCCGGGGTATGTACAATGTAAGCGTATTATCCAATGATAATTCAAGTTGGCATTTTTGAAATCAAAACATTCAATGAGAACTAAGATATACAAGATTATTTTTGGTACAGATACAAAGGCAGGACGTCAATTTGATGTCTTTTTACTCTGGATCATATTGTTTAGTGTGATCATTGTAATGCTCGAAAGTGTACCGGAGATCGGAAATAGGTTTCCCGCCTTTTTTACCCGCATTGAATGGGCATTAACGATCATTTTCACCATTGAATATTTAATAAGAATATGGGTTAGTCAGAAACCCATTAAATACCTGTTGAGCTTTTGGGGCATTATTGACCTGCTTTCTATTTTACCCACTTACCTGAGCTTTTTTATATTGGGTTATCATTACCTGCTGATCGTAAGGATTTTCAGATTGCTCCGGATTTTCAGGGTTTTAAAACTCGCAAGGTTTAATACTGAATCGCAGGTGTTATTGGAGGCACTTAAAGCGAGTTTACATAAGATCAGTATTTTTTTATTGGCAGTTTTGGCAATCGTTACGTTCATGGGCACCATCATGTATGTTGTTGAAGGAGGCAGGGAAGGTTTTACGAGTATACCTCAAAGTATTTACTGGGCAGTGGTAACCGTTACAACAGTTGGATATGGCGATATGGTTCCCCATACTGTATTGGGGAAATTTATATCCTCGTTTGTAATGGTCATTGGTTATGCTATTATTGCTGTACCAACCGGCATAATCACTGTAGCGATGTCGAAAACGGTTTTGAAAGACAATCTATGCAGTTATTGCCATTACAAAAATGAACAGGCTGCTGTATATTGTAACCAATGCGGAAAGAAAATAAAAACAGATTAACATGAAAGATTTTTTGAATTATACATTACTCCAAATAGGAAACTTCGATTTAAAAGTTTCTTCTATTTTGATGTCCCTTACATTTTTTATCATTGTATTTCTGATTTTAAAAATAATTAAAACAGCCATAAACAAAACAAAGAGAATTGACAAAGCAAAAAAATACACGATCTATAGTCTGCTAAAATATTTCATACTTGTTTTTGCATTGGTATTCGGATTAGAAATATTGGGATTTAATTTATCCGTTTTACTGGCAGGTTCCGCTGCATTACTGGTAGGTATTGGACTTGGTTTGCAAAACCTGTTCAGTGATTTTGTATCGGGAATTATTATACTTGTTGAATCTTCCATCAAAGTGGGCGATGTACTGGATGTGAACGGACTGATTTGTAAAGTGCAGGAAATTAATTTAAGAACTACAACGGTACTCACCAGGGACGACAAGTATATCATTTTGCCAAATACTGATTTAACAAGAAACCAATTAATTAACTGGACACACAGTGAGATCGCATCCCGGTTTGAAGTAACCGTTGCTGTGGAATATGCTTCAAACGTTAATCTGGTCATGGATATTTTAAAGAATGCCGCTATGCAACAATCAGGTATTCTTGAAACGCCTGCACCATTTTCACGTTTCAATGATTATGGTGATTCTGCATTACAATTTTCCATTTTTTTCTGGTCTGAAGAAGTTTTCAGGGTTGAAAACGTAAAAAGTGAATTGAGGGTAAGGATATACGAAATGTTCCGGGAAAACAATATCGTTATCCCATTTCCACAAAGAGTGCTTCATATAAAAAAATAAATCATGGAAGAAGAACTTAAGAAATTCTTATTTAATCCAACAGTAGGTAAAATCGTTGCATTCTTTATCGGGATAGCAATTATCTGGCTTGTGATCAAAACCATTCAAAAAAACCTGTTTTCAAAAATCAAGGGTAATGACAATCGTTACCGAGCAAAAAAATTCAGCAGTTTTATCGGTTATTTTTTATCATTAATATTACTGACTGTCATCTATAGTGATAAATTGGGTAGTTTCACAGTCGCATTGGGAGTTGCTGGTGCCGGTATTGCTTTTGCATTGCAGGAAGTGATTGCTTCATTTGCCGGTTGGCTGGCAATTTTATTTGGAGGATTTTACAAGCCGGGTGACCGGGTACAGCTGGGCGGTATCAAAGGAGACGTAATGGATATAGGTGTTTTGCGAACCACCATCATGGAAACAGGCCAATGGGTTGATGGCGACCTTTACAATGGCAGGATCGTACTTATCGCAAATAGTTTTGTGTTTAAAGAGCCGGTTTTTAATTATTCCGGTGATTTCCCTTTTTTATGGGATGAAATAAAAATACCCATTCAATATGGCAGTAACTATGAAAAAGCAAAGGATATTATTGAAAACATTGGCAATACTGTTGCCGGAGACCTTACACAGCAATCGAGTGAAAAATGGCATTCATTACAAAACAAATTCCGGTTAGAAGAAGCACAAACCGAAGCAATGGTATCAATGATCGCAAATGATAACTGGGTGGAATTCACTTTACGTTATGTTGTTGATTACAAAAAAAGAAGGGCGACAAAAACGGAACTTTTTACCAGGATCCTGAAAGAGATCGAATCAACAAATGGTGAAATAAAATTTGCTTCCGCAACTTTTCAACTGGTTGAAGTACCTGAATTAAAGGTTAAAATAAATTAATCTCATTTATACAATTGTGTTGAACCAAAACAAGAATCCGATCAGTTTACTAAAATTTTTCAAACATTCGTTTTTACTTTATGCAATCTATCTCCAATAATACCGGCCAAATAAAAAACTACCTGCAGATCATCCTTTTTTCCTCTTTGATCCTTTATTTTGGAAATACACTTTTCACTCCTTTATTACTGGGATTGTTAATTGCAATGATCATGTATCCCATTTGTAAATGGCTCGAGATCCGCGGAATTGGGAAGCCGTTTGCGATAACAATTTGCCTGTTGATCATTACTGCATTGTTCAGTATACTTGCAGTTGTCTTCATCTGGCAACTGAACAAGTTCAGCGAGGATGCACCGGTTATTTTTAATAAACTGGGGCAAACATTGCAACAATTTCAAATCTGGATGATAAGCAATTTTGGAATAACTATTGATATGCAAAACAATCTGAAAGAGAATTTTTCAGGTTCAATTGGAAGCATTTTACGATCCACCATTCAAAATACCGTTGCTTTGTTATTCCTGTTATTCTTAACCCCGGTTTTTACATCGCTGTTCCTTTATCACCGCACTGTATTTATTCAATTCTTAAAATCTATCACAGCTAATAAATTCCAGTCAAACCTTGATAAGATATTGCAACAGACCATTCACACGTATTTCAATTATATCAAAGGGATGATGATGGTGTATCTTATTGTTGGTATACTCAACAGCATTGGGCTCTTTGCTTTGGGCGTAGAGCACCCCATACTTTTTGGAATGCTCTGTGCCATCATGACCATTATCCCATATTTAGGCACAACCATCAGCTCATTATTACCGATCTCCATGGTTTGGATACAAACCGGAAATATCTGGTATCCCATTGCTGTAATTGCCGTTTTTGGTTTTGTACAATATCTTGAAGCAAATGTGATTTACCCAAAAGTAGTGGGAAAGCAATTACACGTTAGTACACTTGCCATGCTTATTGCAATGATCGCCGGTGGCATCATTATGGGTATTGCGGGAATGGTATTGTTCATACCTTTTGTAGCAATTCTTAAGATCGTTAGTGATAATATTGAAGAATGGAAACCGCTTAATTTATTACTGAGCCGTTAGCAGGTAAATCCTGTTTTTTATTAATGGATAGAAGTTCATTGATATTCATTTAATTATTATGATTTATTCCTGATAATTTTCCGGCAACCGGATATTTTTAAATGGATGATCGCTGTCAGTTTTTTTTCCGATGCCATTGATGGTTTCCTGGCACGCAGGTATAAGGTAGCAACTAAAATAGGATCGACCCTGGATTCCATCGGAGATGACCTTACCATTATTGCAGCAATATCTGGAATGATCTTTTTTAAAAATGATTTCTTCAGGGAACAGTTCTCCATATTTATCCTGCTATTTATTCTCTATTTTCTGCAAACAGTTCTTGCACTGTTTCGATACAGAAAACTGAGCAGTTTTCATACCTATGCTGCTAAAATTGCTGCAATATTGCAGGGAGTTTTCTTCTTGCTGCTCTTTTTTCTTGAAACCCCATTTTATTTACTATTTTATATAAGTGCTGTAATAATGGCCCTGGACCTGCTGGAAGAAATCATCCTGGTTATCATATTGCCAGATTGGGTTACAGACGTAAAAGGTTTGTATTGGGTTTTAAAGAAAAGAAATTCTAAATGACCATAACTGGAAAAAACACCGCTGCATATTGGATGATATACCAATAACGGCATCATGTATTTTGATGCAGAATATCATCGTACAGGTGATCCTTTTTTTTGTTACTTTATCTGACTAAAAATTCAGATCATGTTATACATTAATGTATTTACCGGTTTGATTTTATATCTGTTCCTTACAATGCCAGAGGACCTGTTCCCGCAAAACGGGCCATTTCGCTCCTTCTAAGTACGGCCTGGAAACGACAGTTCTATAAATATCCTATGGAGTATGTACCCCTCAGGGGATACACTTGTATTCATTGTGGAAAAAAGTACCGATAAAATAAACTGGGAGCCAGTGAATGTTTTGGATATTCAAAAATCGCATCAGTATTCTGTTGAAGATAAAAGACCCGGTAAATGACTTATATATTTTATGGTAAGCCAGGTTGATAACAATTATAAAAAGATATTTTCACAATCAAAGTGTGTACAGATCAATGAAACCGGTAAATTATATATGTAGCCAAACCCGGTTAAAAGTATCCTGTTTGTAAAAGCTTCCTTTGATAGCGGCGTTTTAGAGATCATAAATCCTGCCGGCAAATTGATATATAAAATGATCATGAAAAACAATATAACTGAAGTGCCTGAAGACCATCTGTCGAAAGGAATATATTTAATTCATATGCGGCATAATGATGAAATATTGAATGACAGGTTTGTGAAAGACTGACAAGCAGGTTCACCTGAAGAGCGAATTGACCTGATTAGAGTAGTTATATAAAATTATTAAACCCATCTCTTAAACGGCAGATTAAATGTTTTATACGTTCCAAAACAAACTTATCTTCAATAAAAAATAATACCTGATTAATATGGTCGTATTGGTTTTTGGATTACCTGGTTCAGGCAAGAGTTATTTTGCTTCAAGGCTGGCAAAGATGCTTAATGCCGTTTATATAAACAGTGACCGGGTAAGGAAAGAAATGTTTGAAAAAAGAGACTACTCCCTTGAAGAAAAAGAAGCAGTGTACCATCAGATGCTATTTCAAACGAAAGAGGCATTGGTTCATAACAGCAATGTGGTTTTAGATGCAACATTCCATCAAGCGGAAACCAGGGATCTATTTAACAAAGAAATGGAAGATAAAGGAGGCATTCAGTTTATTGAAGTATGGGCAAATGAAAATATTATCAGGGAGCGATTAAAAAAAGAACGTCCCTTCAGTGATGCCGATTTCAGTATATATCAACTGATCAGTCGACAAAATGAGCCGTTCACCGGCCCCCATTTGTTATTGGGATCAACGGATGATAATATAGAATCCATGCTTCAAAAAGCAGCAGCATATCTTAATATCACAAATGACAACAGAACAGATCAATAAACTTTTAACCGATGGTATATTTCCGGATCCATCTGTAAGCAGATCCTTAGTTGAGACCCATATTTCATGGGTAATTTTATGCGACCAATTCGTATACAAGATCAAAAAGCCCGTTAATTATTCCTTCCTGAATTTTTCAACCCTTGAAAAGCGCAAACATTTCTGTTTAAGGGAGATCGAACTCAACAGCAGGCTTACCAAAAACATATACCTCGATGTTCAGCCGGTATATGCGATTCAAAACAATTTTACCATAGCTGGCAATGAAGGTTTGATCATAGATTATGCCGTAAGAATGCATAAACTGGAAAGCAAAAAACAAATGGACCTTCTTTTATTGAAAAATAAAGTATCCGATACAGATATAAAAAACCTTGCTGAAAAAATAGCTTCCTTTCATAAAGAAACCATTGTCATTTATCAAAAAGATTTTTTGGATATCCGCGAGAAATTCAATGACCTTGAAGCAGAAAAAGATTACATGTTCCAACAATTGGGCGACAACTATCGTGACATGATCAGCAATGCCATCGAAACATCTGTTGGATTTATGGAGAAACATAAAGACTTACTCAAAGCCAGGCTGGATAATGGATTTTTCAGGGATTGCCACGGAGATTTACATTCCAGGAATATCTTTCTCCTGCCCGAACCCGTGCCATTTGATTGTATTGAATTCAATGATGACTTCCGGCAGATAGATGTATTGAATGAAGTGGCTTTTCTTTGTATGGACCTGGATAGCTTTGGGAGGCAGGACCTGTCTGTATTGTTCATGAATCATTATAATGCCCATTTCCCCTGCATGAATACTGCGGAAGAACGCAGCCTTTTTATTTATTATAAAAGTTACCGTGCCAATATCCGGGCAAAGGTGAATACACTGAGAGCAAAGACGGCTACTGATCATTCAGAAAAAACAAAAGCCTTATCTGCAACAAAAAAATACCTGTTACTTATGGACGATTACTTAAAGTCACCGGAACTGTTATTTTAATGTATCATCCGGCAATCCAACCGCCGTCAACAGGCATAGAATGACCCGTAACAAATGAAGCTGCATCGGAACATAACCAAACAACGGCTTTTGCCTCTTTCTCCAGTTTACCCATCCGGCCTACAGGTTCCATATCGATATTTTGTCTTTCCACTTCTTTGTTTTTACCGGTAAGCCTATACATCATCGGAGTATGAATAACACCCGGGCAGACTGCATTGATCCGGACGGCCCGTTTAGCATTTTCCAAAGCAGCCGTTTTGGTTAAACCAACCACGGCATGTTTACTGGCTACATAGGCAGGCAAGCCCGGAAATCCGATCAGCCCGGCAACAGATGCACAATTAACGATTGCCCCTGCCCCCTGTTTTAGCATTAAGGGTATATCCTGTTTCATACAAAGCCAGATCCCTTTGAGGTTTACAGCAATCGTTTTATCCCAATTTTCCTCAGTGCATTCTTCCGCATTGCCCATCTCACCTTCAATTCCGGCATTATTAAACGCAAAATCCAGCCTGGTCCCTACTGGTATAAAGTTCAAGATCAAAGTCTCTAAACATGACGTATGGGTTACGGCATTTTACCTGCCCCTGAATTATATAATACAATTTCCCTCTTTTTATTGACCGCCGATTTGCCGGAGAATGATTACCTGGCCAAAACAATATCAAACAAAGAAAGACCTGTTCAGATTATATGGGCCGGCAAGCCCTACCCCATGGATTATACAGCTATCGGTGTTTTTGATAAAATAGTAGATGTTTGTAAACAATATACCAATTGCTCCATACTGGTTGGTTACGAATTAAAATTATCCAAAATGCTTAAACAGGGAGCAGATGAATGGTTAAACGTTCCAAGTATTACCCATGAGGCCTCGTGTACAAGTGGTATGGCTGCTGCGATGAACGGCGCAGTAAATGTTGGCTTACCAGATGGCTGGTTTCCCGAATTTGCCCGCGATAAAATAAATTCTTTTGTTATTCCGGCTAGTGATGATTCATTACCCGACCATATACAGGACAAACTGGATGCTGACAGCTTGTATGAGATCCTGGAAACAGAAGTGCTGTCTATGTATTATGATTACCCCCACCGATGGACTGAAATAATAAAAAACAGTATGAAGGATATTAAACCGCAATTTGACAGCAACCGTATGGCTAAAGAATATTATGAATTATTATATACCGATGCCTGAACAATTAAGCAACTAATCCTTTCTTTAATTTATTTTGCTTTTTTCTTGAAATTATCTTTTCACCCTCTACAGCAAAAAACACCAACGAAGAAGCTGCTCCAACAATTATGAACTCTTTTAACGAAAGCGCTTTGGTATGAAAGATTGGCTGCAATAAAGGCGAATAAGTTATTATAATCTGAAGGATCATTACTATTAAAACAGATCCAATAAGTGGCTTATTTGAAAATAGGCCAATACTGAAAAATGATTTTTTCTCAGACCGTATGGCCAAAACGTGCCCCATCTGGCATAAACACAAAACATTGAATACGATGGTTTGCCAATGCAGGTCATTGTTAATTGCCCATCCCTGCAATGCCAAAGTAATACCAGCCATTAACATACCCACCCAGATCATATGCAAGCCTCTCCCATTGGCAAACACGGTTTCCTGTGGAGGTCTTGGCGGACGATTCATGATATCTTTTTCTGCTTTTTCAAACGATAATGAAATAGCAGGTAATCCATCTGAAACTAAATTGATCCATAAGATATGTATCGGCAACAAAGCAATGGGCAATCCAATCATTGGCCCCAATAATAAGGTCCATAGCTCACCCGAGTTGGTGGTCATCAGGTATTTGATAAACTTCAGGATATTATCATAGATCCTTCTTCCTTCCCGAACTGCTTTTACAATGGTTGAAAAATTATCATCCAGTAAGATCATATGCGCTGCTTCTTTTGATACATCGGTGCCGGTGATACCCATGGCAATACCGATGTTTGCACGTTTTAACGAAGGCGCATCATTAACCCCATCTCCTGTCATAGCTACATAATGCCCTTTTTGCTGAAGCATTTTCACAATCTGTAATTTTTGTTCAGGCGATACACGGGCGTACACTTTTATCTTTTCTGCTTTAGCTAAAAAATAGTCTTTATCCATCTCTGCAAGTTGCTGGCCTGTTACAACCAGGTCATTGACACTGCTTAATATGCCAATGCGTTGTGCAATTGTTTTTGCGGTAAGCGGATGATCACCCGTGATCATTACCGGCACGATACCAGCCGTTTTACATTGAGCAACTGCTTCAAAAACTTCTTCCCTTGGTGGGTCTATGATTCCTGTTAAACCCAAAAAATGCAAATCTTTTTCATGAATTTCAAAATCAGGCTTATCCGGTACTACATCCCAGTATCGATAAGCAAATCCTAAAACCCGGTGCCCTTTTGAAGCCATATCATCTACCTGTTGCAGTAAAGACGGTATATCTGTATCTGCACATTGCTGCAATAAAATATCCGGGGCACCTTTTGTAAAAGAAATGATCTTTTTATCATGTTCATGAAATGTAGTCATCAGTTTCCTGTCGGCTTCAAAAGCAATTTCAGCTAACCTTGGCCATTCCTCTTTATGAATATTTAATTCCCTTGCCATTTCCAATAAGGCAATTTCTGTACTATCGCCTTTAATAATTCTATCTGCATCTTCGGTTGCATCGTTATTCAATGCAAAAGCATGCATCAATAACATGAACGTTTCATTTTGTTTTACTGTTGATAATTCATTTCTTTCATACAATTGCCCGTTTACAAATACATCTTCTACAAACATTTTATTTTTTGTAAGGGTACCTGTTTTATCCGTACAGATATAAGTTACAGAACCCAGTGTTTCAACAGCCGGCAATTTCCGTATAAGGCTGTTAAACCGAATCATCCTTTTTGCAGCCAAGGCAAGAGAAATTGTGATAACAGCAGGTAAAGCCTCCGGAATAGCAGCTACTGCCAGGGAGATACTGGTGAGCAACATTTTCATCAGTTCTTCGCCACGCAACCAGCCTGCAACAAAAAATAAAATGCATAAAAACAAAACCAGTACAGAAAGTTTTTTTCCGAATGAAGCCATACGTTGCTGCAAAGGCGTAAGCGTTTCGCCTTCCTGTAACATTTTGGCAATATTACCCAATTCGGTTTGCATACCAGTAGCAACTACTACTGCATTACCACGGCCATAAGTAACAAAAGTGCCTTTAAAGGCCATGTTTTTTCTATCAGAAATGGGTAATTCATCTGTTTCCAGTGAGTGAGTGATTTTATCAATGGCTTGCGATTCGCCGGTTAAGGCCGCTTCTTCAATTTTTAAGTTGAAGGACTCAACTATCCGGACATCGGCAGGCACAGCATTCCCGGCTTCCAAAAATATCAAATCACCCGGTACTAAAACTGTTGCCGGTAACCAGTTTATCACGCCATCACGCAGTACTTTAGTTTGTGTAACGGCCATTTGTTTTAAAGCCTGCATGGCTTTCTCTGCCCGGTATTCCTGCAAAAAACCAATAACGGCATTTAATAAAACGATGATCAGTATAACAAATGCATCAGTCAAATCGCCAATAATACCGGATATGATTGCCGCTGCCAGTAATATCAAAATCATGATGTCCTTAAACTGACTCAGCAAAATACCCGTAATGCTTTTCTTTTCTCCTTCCTGCAATTCATTAGCACCAACCTGCAATAGTTTTTCTTCCGCTGCATTTATGCTTAATCCTTGTGGCCCGGTTCCCAGCAATTCAAATGTTTCAGGTATATTTATTTTGTGCCATTTCATTTTTATGTTTTACATTTTCATGAATAAATAAATGATGAGTGCCAGGTATAAAAGAATAATAATAAATGTATCGAGGCTGAATAACCATAACTGTTTTTTCTTTGGTTTAAAAAGCAGGCCAAGGCCTGCAACCGCCGTCATGATGATGATGATGAAAACTGAAAGTAAATGTGAATGTGATATACTATTGAATAAGGATCCTTCTTTATAAAATACATCATCCAAACCCAGGATAAACATATTAAACACATTGCTTCCCAACAAATTTCCCACGGCCATATCCAGTGAACCCATTCTTAATGCGGCCAATGATACAGCCAGTTCCGGTAAAGAAGTGGCCGCGGCCAAAAATAATGTTCCAAACAAAGAATTGCTTAAACCAGTTTCAGCCGCAACAATATTTCCAAAATACGGAAGAAAAATGGCTGCCCCAATTACTATCAACGCATGTATACCGTATCCGCCAATTGCTTTTTTAAGATCAACAGCACGGGAAACAGTGTACACTATTTCAGGGGCAGGAGATTCCAAAATGGCAATTTGTTCATATTTAAAAATACCCCAGATGGCTACCAGATAAATACCAAACAGAATAAATGTAAAACTGCTGATCCATAATACGACAGGAATTTCGTTAGAAAGGTAAATAGCAATTCCAGCAACTGCAAGTAACATGATACTAAAAATTGCTGCAACAATATGACTCGATTTTACCAATGAAAAAAGTGGCTTTTTTACCCTGGAATCCAACACAGAAAGAATGAGCAGGTTAAATACGCAACTGCCAAATATATCCCCGGCAGCCAGGTTGGGAGCTTTAACTATGGCAACCGAACTGATACCAGTGATAAGCTCAGGCAATGATGTTACAGATGCCATTAAAATAAGTCCGATCCATGCTTTACCCATTCCGGTTAGATTGGCAATCTTATCACCATAAAAAGAAAGCTTTGATCCGCTATAAATAATAATAAGTGCACATGTAATAAACCCTGCAATATTTACATACAAATTGCTCATTAATAAATTGAATTGATACTTTTTGAAAAATTAAAAAAATAACGACACTATCCCATAAAGTGTGTAAGTTAAAAATATTAGGGTTTGGCTTTTTTTAAAGCTGAACCCTTTTTTCAAAAATAGTTAAGAACTGGTTTAGGATCAGGCCCCAGTTATGAATGGGCATGGTCCATTTTTTAGTAGCTTCTCTCAAAGCCAAAAATACAGATTTTAAAACTGCTTCATCTGTAGGGAATGATAATTTGTTTTTAGTGTACTTTCTTATTTTGCCATTCAGGTTTTCTATAAGATTAGTGGTGTAGATGATTTTTCTTATTTCCAGGGGGAAGTCAAAAAATACAGTTAGCTCCTCCCAGTTTTCCTCCCACGATTTTATGGCGTAAGGATATTTATGGTTCCATTGCGTAGCAAAATATTCCAATGAGGCTTTAGCTGCCTGTTTGGTAGGAGCATCATAAATCTGCTTCATGTCTTTTGCAAAAGCTTTTTTGTCTTTCCAAACCACGTAGCGGGCTGAGTTACGGATTTGGTGTACCACACAGATCTGTGTTTGTGATTGAGGAAACACCTGCTTTATGGTTTGTGTAAAACCATTGAGATTATCGGTAGCAGTGATAAGAATATCTTCTACACCTCTTGCCTTTAAATCGGTTAATACGCCCAGCCAAAAAGCGGCGCTTTCATTTTTACCTAACCACATACCCAATACTTCTTTTTTACCGTCTCTGTTCAGTCCAACGGCCAGGTAAATAGTTTTATTGATGACCTTGCTGTTCTCTCTTACCTTAAACACAATGCCATCCATCCACACAATCAAATAAACTGGCTCTAATGGTCTGTTTTGCCAGGCTAAAATATCATTGGCCACCGTTTCTGTAATGCGGGAGATAGTGGAAGTGGATACTTCAAAATTATATACCTCCCTTATCTGTTCTTCAATATCGCTTGCGCTCATTCCCTTGGCGTAAAGAGAGACAATAACATTTTCTAAACCATCAACCATACTCTGTCTTTTGGGTAGCAGTATTGGGTTAAAAGAGGCATCCCTGTCTCTGGGTACCTGAATGGTAGACTCTCCAAAAGAAGTTTTTACCTGCTTGGCTGATGTGCCGTTACGGGCATTGGAAGAACTGCTTTTTTCATGCTTGTCATAGCCCAGATGGGCATCCAGTTCGCCTTCAAGGATTTTTTCAATACCCCGCTTTTGAAGTTGAGCCAAAAAGCTGTTGAGCTGATCCCCGGTTTTAAGCTGCTTTAAAAAAGCATCCGTGAGTTGTTGTTCATTGTTCATAATTAAACTGTGTTTTTAAAGTTATAAAAAAGTCATCAAGAACTTGGGGTGCACCCCAAGTTCTTGATGACTTACACA
>JBBKWV010000034.1:0-7117 GCA_037969135.1 Ferruginibacter sp. | reverse complement strand
CCTGCAACATTTCGGGGCGTAAAATATCCAGTTCGGCACTCAGGTTGTTGATCATTTTCACGGCCGTTTTCATAACCTCCTCATCATAAAAGCCACTGTTGGTAATGCTGTTACAGAATATTTCATAAAAACCCAACCCGGTAAGATAATTGGCCAGTTTTTCTTTTAGTTCAAAATTTTGCTGGTTAATTTCTACAGCAGGAGAGAGGGAAATGGTTACCGGTATTTCAATGTTATCCAGTCCGTCAATACGCATAATCTCTTCCACAATATCTGCCGGTAAACTGATATCCGGTTTACTGAACGGAACGTCTACCCAAATCTCATCGTGGCCTTCTTTAGCCAGTTCAAAACCCAGGCTTTTCAAAATGTTTTTTATGGTATCGGCGTGGTAATTTTTTCCACTGAGTTTTTTCAGATAATGGTTCTTTAAACCAACCGTGGTTTTTTTTGCCGGATTGGGATAAACATCAATGATATCACTGCTGATCTCGCCTGCTGCAATCTCTTTTATCAATAAGGCGGCTCTTTTTAAAACGGTAACCGTATTGCTGATATCGGTCCCTTTTTCAAACCGGGCTGCGGCATCTGTTCTCAGATTGTGTTTTAAAGAAGTTTTCCTGATCGAGATTGGATCAAACCAGGCACTTTCTATAAAGATATTTTTTGTTTCAGCTGTTACGCCGCTGTTTATCCCGCCATAAACGCCGGCGATACACATCCCTTCTGATTCGTTACAAATAAGCAGGTCGCTTTTGGAAAGTTTGATCGCTTTGTTATCGAGTGTGGTAAAAGATTCAGCTTCTGCTGCTGATCTTACAATGATTTTATTTCCTTTGATCTTATCTGCATCAAAAGCATGCAAGGGTTGACCTGTTTCATGCAGGATAAAATTGGTTATATCAACAATATTGTTGATCGGTTTTAATCCGATGGATTTCAGTTTAACCTGTAACCACTGGGGGCTGGCAGAAACATGAATACCCTGAATACAAATGCCACTATACCTTTTACAGGCTTCTTTGTCTTCAATGATCACCTCCATTTTTTGGGTGATCTTATCCGGTTTGAAATTATTTTTATAGGGAAAAACCGGGTTGCTGTCTTTTTTAATATGATGAGAAAGGTAGGCACAGACATCTTTTGCAACACCCAAATGGCTCATGGCATCTATGCGGTTTGGTGTAAGGCCGATCTCAAAAATATAATCTTCATTTAATTTAAACAATTCCGAAACGATGGTTCCGGGCTTTGTTTCTGCAGGCAAAACCATGATGCCATTGTGGTCATTTCCCATGCCTATTTCATCTTCGGCACAGATCATGCCTTCACTTTCTATTCCCCTGATTTTTGCTTTCCTGATATTAATTTCTGCACCGTTTACCGGGTAAATAGTGCTGCCAATTGGTGCCACCACTACTTTTTGACCCACAGCAACATTTGAAGCACCGCAAACAATATGCAGGAGTTTGCCATTACTGGTAGATACTGTGGTAAGTTTTAGTTTATCCGCATCGGGATGTTTTTCGCAGCTGATCACTTCACCAACAAGCAATCCTTTTAAGCCACCCCTGATCTCTTCCTGTTTTTCCAGACTTTCAACTTCCAGACCGATAGCAGTAAGGATTTTTGACAGTTTATGGGGATCAATATTTTCCGCAATTTCGCCCTGGTTTACCGGCAGGTATTCGCACAGCCAGTTATAAGAAATAGTCATGTATCAATTATGTTTACGTTGCAAAGATAGTTTTTTGAACCAAGATGATTTGGGAGATATCGGCCGGAAGAATAAAAAGGAATTTCACTAATTATTTGTTTCCAATTTTGCAAAAGAAAAAATAAAATAAATAGTGCACAAAAATAAATCCAGCCTCCTTTTTTTGTGTATAAAATAGCGGAATTTTAAGGTTGATAGAAAATTGTATGTTAATTACCCTGTTGATAACCCGTTAATAAACTAAGTTTGCCTGTGAATAGGCGGTGGATAATCTGCAAATTAAAGTTAATAACAGGGGAACGTTCATTTTAAATAACCCAATTGCCTTTACCTTAGCCGCCATGTAAAAAGCAGGCATTATTTACCCTTTTTTACAAAACCGCATCAACCGGCAAATGTTTTCAGGTAATTATTACCGTTAGTTGATCGGCTTTTAATATTTATTAACCCATTACTGCAATTATAACTATAACATGGAGTTCACGAATTTAAATAAAGACAGGAAAGCCAGGAGAAAACCTGCTGTTGACCTGGGTTCGATGGTTTTTGGAAAAGTGCCTCCGCAGGCCAAAGAACTGGAAGAAGCCATTCTGGGTGCGATCATGCTTGAAAAAAGTGCATTTGACACGGTTATTGAAATATTGAAACCGGAATGTTTTTATGTAGAAGCACACCAGCGTATCTATAAAGCAATGCAGGGGCTGGCCATAAAAAGTTTACCCATCGATCTGTTAACGGTTGTGGAAGAATTGAAATTCAGGGAAGAACTGGAATTTGTCGGAGGACCGTATTTTGTTACCAAACTGACCAATGCCGTTGTTTCTGCCGCAAATATTGATGCACATTCCAGGATAGTTTTGCAAAAATTCATTCAGCGGGAATTGATCCGTATCAGCGGGGAGATCATTGGCGAAGCTTACGAAGACAGTACAGACGTTTTTGATATGCTGGATGATGCAGAAAGCAAACTTTTTGAGATCACCAACAATCACCTGCGTAAAAACTTCGACAGTATCGATACCGTTTTGGTAAAAACGATTCAGCGTATTGAGGATATGCGTAACCGTCAGGATGATATAACCGGTGTTCCTACCGGGTTTGTATCCCTCGACAGGATAACATACGGATGGCAGTCAACCGATCTGATCATCCTTGCTGCAAGGCCATCTGTGGGAAAGACCGCATTTGCGCTTAACCTTGCCCGTAGTGCTGCATTGCATCCTACAAAACCAACAGCAGTAGGATTTTTCAGCCTGGAGATGAGCAGCAGCCAGCTGGTACAAAGAATATTAAGTGCCGAAAGTGAAATATGGCTCGAGAAAATTGCCCGGGGCAAACTCGAAGAGCATGAAATGAAACAATTATACCAGCGGGGTATTGAGAGATTAAGCAAGGCTCCCATATTTATTGATGATTCTGCGGCTTTGAATATTTTTGAACTGAGGGCAAAATGCCGCAGGCTTAAGAATAAACACAATGTAGGATTGATCATCATCGATTACCTGCAGTTGATGAGCGGAAGTGCCGACAGAAACAGCAACCGGGAACAGGAGATCAGTAAAATTTCGAGAGACCTGAAAGGACTTGCAAAAGAATTGCAGGTGCCGATTATTGCTTTGTCGCAATTGAGTCGTGAAGTTGAAAAAAGAAAAGAAGGAAACAAAATGCCACAGCTGAGCGATCTGAGAGAATCGGGTGCCATTGAGCAGGATGCTGATATGGTGATGTTTTTATACAGACCAGAATATTATGATATCACTGCCAATGAATTTGGTGAAAATAATAAAGGGGAAACGCATGTAAAAATTGCGAAACACCGGAATGGTAGTTTGGAAACGATCAAGCTGAAAGCCCTGTTGCATATCCAGAAATTTATAGAAGATGAAGGAAGTGATTTTAATCCCGGCCAGGCACCCCAGGGTGGCGGCAACTGGAGACCTGTAAATACTTCCGGTAGTGGAGATGAAGCAAAAATGTATATCCAGAAAGGAAGTAAAATGAATGATGGGGAATTTGATGACGATGCACCATTTTAATTGATAAATTTTAAATGATAATGGAGAATGAATTTTAGATTTGTTCTCCATTTGTTTTTTTATGGCATTAGCTTTTTTTTATAACGAAGAAATTAATAAGGATTCAAGCCAGTTGGTATTGAATGAAGAAACATCCAAACATGTGGTGCAGGTACTCCGTATGCAAAATGGAGCAGCATTGAATTTAACGGATGGCAAAGGAAATTTATTCACCGCAGAGATCACAGATAACCACCGTAAAAAATGTGCAGTTAAAATTGTAAAACATTCCACTATTCAACAATCTGTATCAAAAGTTTCCATTGCCATCTCCCTGATAAAAAACAACAACAGGTTCGAATGGTTTTTAGAAAAAGCAACCGAGATAGGCGTTCATGAGATCATTCCATTGATCTGCGACAGAACAGAAAAGCAGCATTTTCGTTTTGAAAGGATGAAAGGTATTTTAATCAGCGCCATGCTGCAATCACAACAATGCTGGTTGCCGGTTTTGCATGAACCGGTTTCTTTTAATAAACTTTTGCAAAGTGCTGAAACTTTGCCAAAGCAGAAATTCATTGCCTATTGTGAGGAGGAAAATACCAGAGAAACTCTTACACATCAAATTAAGAACAACGATACCGGTAAACTGATCCTCATCGGACCTGAAGGCGATTTCACAAAACGCGAAATTGCGGAAGCTTTGCAAAATCATTTTATCCCGGTTTCTTTGGGAGAAACAAGGTTGAGGACAGAAACAGCTGGTATTGTTGCTGCCGTTTTATTGTTCAATACTTAATGTGCAGAATCAGAATAATCATCCTTTTCTTCCTGCTTTTTCAACTGGGGTTCATTCAATTCCACCACCCGGCTCTTCACCATTCTTTTCCGCATGACCATATTCAAGATCTCTACTATAAAAGAGAAAGCCATTCCGAAATAAATATAATTTTTTAAGTGAAGCTGATGTGCTGCTTCGGCATTCCAGCCTTCAATGATGAGGCTGAGACCAATCATGACAAGAAAAGAAAGCGCCAGCATTTTCAGCGTGGGGTGTTTATGAATGAAGGAGGATATTTTTGCGCTGAACAGGAACATAACTATCATGGCGATCACAACCGCTGCAATCATGATCTCCACATATTTTGCAGTACCACCTGCAGTTATGATGCTGTCGAATGAAAAAACCGCATCAATCAAAATGATCTGGCCAATAGCCTGCGGCAACGATAAGGTTTGTTGTTTTTGCAAGGCAATATTTGGGTCCTCACCTTCCAGCTTATGGTGTATTTCCATTACCGATTTATAGATCAAAAATAATCCCCCTGCAAGCATGACGATACTGGCCAGATCAAAGCCCTTTCCAAAAACAGAAAAAAGCGATTTTCCTTTTTGTGTGAGCAACCAGCCCAATCCCATTAGGAGTACACTTCGGGAAAGAATGCCGGTAACCATCCAAATACGCCGTGCTTTCTTCTGATCTTTTATTTTCTTCAGTCTGTTCAGGATAATACTGACGAAAATCACATTGTCAATACCGAGCACTACTTCCAGAATTACCAGTACAATAAAACTGATAAGGCTCTCCGAGGTGAATAAATGTTCCATGTTTTTTATTTAACTAATATTATTTTTAGACATTAGTTGATCCTTGATGCCGGTAAAATTATTGTTTATGCAACGAATGCAAGAATAAGAAAGAAAAAATCTATTTAATGTCAGATTAAATTCGTGCATTCGCGGCAGTATATATTCATTATTGATTGCCTGCAATGTACGTTGTTATACTTTTTACAATACCCGGCCCTTCATAAACAAACCCTGTCCAAACCTGAATAAGTGAAGCCCCGGCATCGAGTTTTTCAAACACATCTTTTCCGTTAAAAATACCACCACTTGCAATGATAGGCATCTTTCCGTTTGTTTTATGATGAACATATTTCACCAATGCTGTTGACCGTTGTTTTACCGGCATTCCGCTTAAACCGCCATTACCGAATTTCTCAGCTTTCTTTTTTGATGTTTCTGTTAAGTTAGATCTGTCGATACTGGTATTTGTAACAACAAGCCCATCGAGTTTTATTTCCATTGCCAGTTCTATCACATCATCAAGCTGACTTTCTGAAAGATCGGGAGCTATTTTTAAAAGTATTGGTTTTGGAGTTTCTTTTTGTGCATTTAACCGCTGAAGATTGGTTAATATTTTTTTTAAAGGTTCTTTTTCCTGCAATTCACGTAAGCCGGGAGTATTCGGACTGCTCACATTCACAACAAAATAATCAACCAGGGGATGCAATGCCATAAAACATTTTTCATAATCTTTCCAGGCATCCTCATTGGGAGTGACTTTATTCTTGCCGATATTGCCTCCGATGATGAGGCTGGATTTTTGGTTTCTGTTTAAATTATTTTCTCTCCATTTTAATAACCGCTCCGAAATAATTTTCACCCCGTCATTGTTGAATCCCATCCTGTTGATCAGCGCTTTGTCTTTGGGCAACCGAAATAGTCTGGGTTTATCATTACCAGCCTGTGGTAGCGGAGTTGCGGTACCGATCTCAACAAAACCAAATCCCAATACCTCCAGTTCATTTAAATATGTTGCATTTTTATCAAATCCTGCTCCAAGTCCAACCCTGTTTGAAAATGAAATATTTAACAATGAAACCGGCTCACAATTTTTTGGTGAAAAACATCGGGAGATCATTTTTTTTAAAAATCCAATCCGGCAAATCAGTTTTAACGAATTCATCGAAAAATAGTGTACCCATTCCGGATCAAATAAAAATAAAATGTTGCGCAGGATCTTATACATATTGCTGCGAATTTAAGCCAGTCAATTCGGTTTTTTCTTTTCAGGAGGAAATGATAACTTTGAATGATAAAAGTTGCATAAACAACTAAATGGTTTGCTGTTTGTGGTTTGATGTTTATGATTGAACCGCCGACTTTAAACCTCAAACTTCAAACTTCAAACAGTTTTACCATGCAGGAAGCATATATCGTAGCTGGTTATCGTACAGCTATTGGAAAAAGTAAAAAAGGTGGTTTCAGGTTTACCAGGCCCGATGACCTTGCCATTAATGTAATAAAAGGATTGTTGGCCAGTGTACCTCAATTGGATCCATTAAGGATCGACGATGTTATTGTGGGCAATGCAGTTCCCGAGGCAGAACAGGGTTTACAATTTGGAAGGATCATTGCTGCAAGAGCTGTTGGTATTCACGCAGCAGGAATTACCATCAACCGTTATTGTGCCAGCGGATTGGAAAGTATTGCCATGGCAACCGCAAAGATCAGAACCGGAATGGCAGAATGTATCATTGCCGGAGGAACCGAAAGCATGAGTCTTGTGCCAACTGCCGGATGGAAAACCGTACCGGCA
>JBBKWV010000033.1:0-5036 GCA_037969135.1 Ferruginibacter sp. | reverse complement strand
GACATCGGATCCAATGTGGCGCCGGTTGAGGTTGCGAATGCATAATTCTTAGCTCCACCCCTTGTAATGGTTGTATTCAACTGTGTATTTCCACCTGCGCATAAAGAAGCAGGGGTTGCAGTTGCATTCAACGTGATCGGAGTTTCAACTGTAATCGTTTGTGTTGCTGTATTTACACAACCATTCACATCGGTACCGGTTACCGTGTAAAGGGTAGTTAAAGATGGTATAGCAAGAACAGATGCTCCCGTAGTTGCTGACAAGCCAGCAGCAGGTGACCATGCATAAGTAGAAGCACCAGAAGCTGTTAATGTTGCAGAACCTCCGCAAATATTGCCGTTTGCAGGATCAGATGCCACTGATATTGTTGGTAATGGGTTAACAGTTACGCTCAAACTCATCAGTTCATTTCCACCACAACCATCGGTTACGGTAACGGTGAAATTATAAGAGCCTGCTGCAAGTGTTGCAGTGATGGTTTGCTGGTTAGGATAAACCGTTGCAGATCCATCGCTCCATGCATAATTATACGGAGCACCACCACCGGTTGTATTGGCAGTTAAAGTAAAGCCGCTTGCACAAGTTGCTGCACTGGTTGTGATATTTACTGGAACCAATGGATTAACCGTTACAGTAGTATTAGCAGCTGATGGCATTGTACAACCAGTTACATTACTTGTTGCAACCGCATGATAAGCCGTTGTTGCAGGAGGATTAACCACTACAGTTGCTCCTGTACCCACATTATTGTTTCCTGCATCAAACCAGTTAACTGTAAATCCGGTAATTGCCTTAACTCCTGTGAAGGTGAACTGAGGCCTTGCAGAATAAGTAACAATCTGAGAAGTAACATCTGGGCAAATTGTTGCAGCAGCTGTAGCAGCTGAAATCTGCGCTTTAATAGATGATACATAAGTGGTAACATCCATCACTGCAGTTCTGCTCATAGTTGCTGTACTTGCAGCATTACCATGACAGAAATCAAGAACGATATTGCTCACACCATCCCAATTGAACGGAGTTGAGAAACCCAGCGTATTTACGCCTGTTGCAGGCATTAATGATGCATTGGTATAAATGGTTGTGAAAGTTGGTGATACAAATGCTGTCATATCTGTAGCAGTTGTCTGGCCAATTTTAACTGACAAATCAATCATCGGTAAAGATCCTGCAGAACTCATGTTTAAACCTAAAGCAGTTATGTTACCGGCAACCAAACCTGCAGCCTGCAACTCAGATGCTTTTACCAAATGCTGCGTATGCGTATTTGACCAGGCACTATAGAACGGATTCGAATAAGTAGCACTGGTTGTTGTACCTGCTCCACTCAACGAGGTGCCGGAAGTAAAGGCACTTAATGTTGCCGGACCATTTGGACATACCACAGATGGTGCAGAAGCTATCGTAAATGTTTGTCCCAATAATGGATTATCCTGATAAGGAGTTCCAACAGCAGACGGATTGAACGTACCATCACTAGCTGTTACAGTCCAGGTTACTGAAGTATTTGCTGGTGTTAAAGCTGCAGGAATTGTTCCTGTGTATGTATATACAGAACCTGAACTACCTGATAATGTCATTGCTATTGGTGTTTGACCAATTGTATTGAATGTGTAATTCAAAGTAACTGTGGTAATTGGATTTGCACCTTGTGTAAGTACCGCCGTTACTGTATGCGGCACTGCTGTACATTGTACTGCTGATGGATTAATGGAAACACTGCTGATCACCAATGCCACATTCGGGAAGTTATCTTCATGAGCTCCTATATCCGGACCACTTCCGCTACGTACTGTTGCAAAATAGTCATCTGTAATTCCTGAAATGGATTGTGCTCCACCTTCAACCAGTGTTGGGGTTGCTAAGTCGACTTTCAGGTAATTTGCATTTGATGAAGTAAGGCTTTGGAAAGTAACATTCTCTGTTTGTGAATTGGTTTCCCTTGGTGTAATACCAGTGAAAGCTTTATAAGCAGCAAGAGCCAGGTGGTTTGTACCATCTGAGTATACATGACTTTGACCTGTTCCTGTTACATAGTACAGGTTGTTGTTGGATGCAGATGCGAAATTGGTAAGTGTTGTACTGCTTCTTCTGTAAGCTACTGCTCTTCCAGTACCTATCGGTGTAGAAACATTCACTACCAGGTTATTCCGCATATCCAGTGCAGCTGTTGTTGCTGTAGTACTGGTTGTATGGAAGATACCGGATGTACCAAATGTTGCTCCGCTTGATGTTCCATCAATACGGATGGTATTGAAATAAACTCCAATCGTACTTAATGCCGTTGCTGAAGTGATACCAATTCCTCTTACTGCATCAGATGATGTGGAAGCTGCTGCTTTCAGATCGCCGATAATATTATTGAATAATTTGGAATTTTCACCTGAGTTGAAACGGATTCCCTCAACAGTTGCTGATGCACTTGTTGCAGAAGAACTCAGGTTATATATCTTATTCTTAAAAATATTAACCGCTCCCAAATACTGATCTATACCTCTAACAAATCCCGGAGTTGACAAGCTCAATGTATGAATGGTATTGCCGGAATAAGTCTTAGTTGCTGTTAAAGTAGTATTAGAATACATACCCACCAGAATATTTGCAGTTCCGGTATTTGTACCAGCAATAGAGAGATTATTGATGATGTTGTTTGTCAGATTCTCTAAAGTTGGTGAACCAAAATTGTAATATCCATACATGATCGCTCCCGTTGTTCCACTGGTAGTTGGCATGCTGTTATTGGTCACCGTATTACCGGTATAGGTAATTTGACTCGTAGAAGCCTTAGTCAGGTAATAGGTACCACTGGCACCTGATTTCTGATTGTTGTTCACCGTGTTACTGCTCATTGTTGTGGCAACTGCAGATCCTGCATCCAATAAAGTTACTGTACCTGTTCCGTTGAACACAGTTCCTGTAACCGCATTGTTGTTCATTGTTAAAGTTGCAGTTAATGTATTCGATCCTGCATGTGTAATACCACTGATGGTTGCCGAATTGGTAGTCAACGGCATGAAAATATTTGACAGTGTATTGTTGTTCACAATACTACTGATCATTGACGTACCTGTAGCACGGATACCATTGAATGCACCCGTTGTAGCCGTACTCCTGGTTACACCTGTAACAGTATTTCCGGTGATCGACAAAGCAGTATTCACACCAACAGTTGTTGTGATACAACCATATGCTCCCGTTGTTTGCGTGGCATTGGTAACATTACCCACATTGTTGTTGCTGATGGTAACTGCTGTTCCTACCTGTGGAGATGCTCCGGTATAGTTTTCTACTGCTATTCCGTCTACAGCACCCGTAGTTGCAGTAGTGTTATTATTGGATAAAGTATTATTACTTACTGTCAGGTTTTGTGCATAAGGAACTGTTCCTGTTGCATGTCCGCCCAAACCGGTAACGATCATACGCAATGTATTTGCAATGTTACCATTCATCAGGTTGCCACTGATAGTATTGTTGGAAATAACCCCTGCATCACTGATGGTTTGGTTAATGATCCCAAACATTGTCTGACCGGATACCGATGTAGACATGGTATTGTTCAGTAACTGGTTGCCGGTGATATTCACGTTCTTCGCACTCAAAGTATCTGCTGTTAATTTACCGTTATATAACAACCACAATGAACTTGCGCCTGTTGCAGGATAGGTACAATTCTGGATGATATTGTTCTGGATATTTACGGTATTGTTTACAGAAGTTGAAGTTGGCCTTCCGAAACGAGAACCTGAGTTGTTCAATATCCCAATATTTTGTGATAAAGCACCCACACTCGCCTGGGTAGTAACCGTATTTCCGATGATATCTGTATTGGCATTGCTTGCCGTTCCTACACTGATACCCTGAATAGTTCCCAAACCGCCACTTGCACCTGTGTTTATGCTGTTTGCAACTATTTTCAGGTTGTTCTGGTAGCTGGTTCCTATACCATAAGATGTAAGGGTAGAGCCACCGGTGTTTGTAATTGTATTACCCAAACCTGTTTGCCCGATCTCATTGTTCTGATCATAGAATGCAAATGGTGTAACATCATTATAACCAAACACGCCAATACCGGTATTTGTATTTGAGATAGTATTGCTGCTGAATACGTTATATGAATTGTTTCCTGAAACAGCGGTCGGTACAACTGCTGTCAGCGCCGCATTTGCTGATGCACTGTAGATGGCAAAACTACCGTTTGTATTTGTTTTATTTAAAGTAACTGTACAATTTTTAATGGTATTGTATTGGGCACCATTGGTTCCATCACATTTCAATAACGCATAACCGATCTCAGCCATGGTGATTGCCGTTGTATTGGCTGGATTTCCTGCTAATTTAAGGTTATCGATAGTTATATAATCTGCACCCACGATAGCGAAAATGATATCTGCAGTTCCTGTTCCGGTATTTGCCATGATGGTTGCACCCAAACCATTGAAGGTAATAGGTTTGCTGATATCAGACTGCAATCCGGCAGACAATGCACACATATTTATTTTCAATCCACCGGCCGGTGCTGTTTCTGTATATGTTGGAGATCCAACAAAATTGAATACAACAGGTCCTGATACACCTTGTGCATTTAAGCTGGCAATTGCTGAAGCATAAGATACATAATTGGTACAGGAAGCCGCTGCTGCAGGCTCAATCGTATAGGTTCCGCTTAAAGGACCGGAAGGGTTTATTACCAATGCAGCTGAAGTTGTAGAACAACCATTGCTGTTGGTTACAATCACCGTATATGATCCGGCTGCAGTAGCTCCATAAGTGCTGCTGTTTGTTCCCACATTGGTAACACCGTTCAATACCCACTGGTAAGTGGCTATCGTTCCGCTTCCCGCTGTTGCTGTTGCTGTTAACGTTTCTGTAGTTCCGTAACAAATAGTTGTATTGCCGCTAACAGATGCAGTTGGTAACGCTGCTTCAGAAACTACATGTGCTGCTGATGTGGTTGCACAACCATTGCTGTTGCTAACAATCACGGTATAAGAACCGGCAACTGTTACTGATTCAGTAGATGCTGTACCCAGTGGAGT
>JBBKWV010000032.1:0-5015 GCA_037969135.1 Ferruginibacter sp. | reverse complement strand
AAAGCAATAAAAAATATGTTGAAAAACTCATTGAAGGCATTCCTGTTAAATGGGTAAGTATCCCCTACCATAAATATCCCCCGGTTCTTTCTGCAGTGTATGACTACTACATGCTAAAGCAGAAAGCGTTGCGACTGCATAAAGCAGATAAGTTTGATATGCTGCACACCCGGCCCGGTCTTCCAACATTGGTGGCTTTGTGGATGAAAAAAAAATACGGAATAAAATTTTTAAATGATGTGCGTGGATTCTGGGCTGATGAAAGAGTGGATGGCGGAATGTGGAATCTGAAAAATCCGTTGTTTAAAGCAGTATATCATTTTTTCAAAAAACACGAATATGAATGTCTTGAAAAAGCCGATCATATTACCTGTCTTACCCATGCGGCAAAAAAGGAAATGCTTACCTGGAAAAACATCAAAAACCAACCGCTGCGTATTGAGGTAATACCCTGCAGCGCTGATCTGGATCTTTTTGATCCGGAAAATGTAAACGCTGACTTAAGATCACAGTTCAGTAAAGAATTGGATCTAAAGGATACAGATATGGTATTCTCATATCTCGGTTCAATCGGTGGCTGGTATCTTACCGATGAAATGATGCAACTGTGCAAACGGTTGTCTGATAAATTTCCAGATGCTAAGTTTTTATTTATTTCACCACACCGGCATGAAGTCATTGCCAATGCTGCACAAAAACAAGGAATGCTTTCTGGTAAAATAATTACGCGGCATGCAAAAAGGCATGAGGTGCCGGCATTGTTGTCTTTCAGTACGTATTCATTTTTTTTTATCAAACCCTGTTATTCAAAAATATCATCTTCGCCTACCAAACATGGTGAGATCATGGCGATGGGAATACCGGTAATTACAAACAGCGGAGTAGGGGATGTGAACGAGATCGTAAAAAAATTTGATGCCGGATTTGTGCTGGATGGCTTTTCAGAAAACCAGTTAAATGCCATTGTAAATGAAATAGCTGCCGGAAAGGTTTTTGATAAAACAAAGATCAGGAATGCTGCAAAGGAATATTATGCACTGGAAAACGCTGTAAAAACATATGCAAAAGTGTATGAAAATATTTTTAAAAAAATAACCCTCAATGATCTCCCGGGATTTGTATCAATTCTTTCTGAGCCAGATGACCAGTTGTAACCCCGAATTGGTAAGCTCCATGTATTTTTTTAAAAAAGGCCGTATAAACTTTGGTCCGTGAAAAATGCTTCCAACGTCATATGTATAATATGCGATAGAATACTCAGCATGTACTTTCGAATTCTCTGAAAATGATTTTACATCAAATTCGTATAAATGAAAAGGAGAATGCATGGGACTCAGGTGGGTAACAAAATTCGTACCCCTGATCTTGTAATACATATTCAGCAGTTTTGCAATTAAATGTTTGGAAGAGGGCACTTCAATGTGAAGTACTCCGCCCGGTTTTAACCATTTCATGGCTGTTCTGATACATGCATCCGGGTGATAAAAATGTTCAAGCACCGCACCAAAATTGATAAAATCAAAAGAATTCATTTCATAGTCCATATCCTCCATCATGCCCAATCGAATTCTTTCCGGATCGATCCGCATTTGTGATAAGGCTCTTTCATAGAAGGGAACGGATGGCTCAAATCCATAAGTGTCAAATCCGGCATGTTGTAATGATAACATGCCCCTGCCTAAACCGGCACCACAGTCCAGTGCTTTCATACCCGGTTTAAAATCTAAAAGTTCTTTTGACTTTTTGATTTGTTCTGAAAAGTAATTTTCATCCCATTCAAAATTTTCAGATCTCCAGTATTCTTCCGGTGGTAATCCGTAATGATCCTGGATATTAAAAGGGATGGGCATAGGATTTGAATAGATCAGGTTACAGTTGCTGCATTTAAGAACCGATACACTGATCCCGGTCATCTTTTTGGGTTGCATGCCCTGCGATTGATTCAGTCTCTGGCCAAGTACTTTATGGTTTGCAATTCCGGAACCACACATCTCACAATTTACCCTGTAATCAAAATAATATTGCTGTCTTTGTATAATATTTTTCGGGGTTAACATTGTGACATGAAAATTAAAAGGTAAATTATCTCTTTCTGCCGATGGCATGGTAAAAAGGTGTTAGTGGACTGATCACTATATTTTCCAATCCGCAGTTGCCCATCATCTCTACTACCTGCTTTTTTGAAAATCGTTGTTCTAATCTTGTGCCGAATTTATCCAATGCATCATTTCTGATTACAAAAAAAGATTTATTGTTATATGCACTCAGGGGCATGTAAATGGCAATTTTTTTCAGGCCGATCAATACCAAAAAACGAACCCAAAGAATAAAAGGCATATAAATGATGACGGCAAGTATGTCGCATACAATGCGTTTTATTCCGGATGGTAATTTACAAACCACTTTTCTTAACTGATTGCTGAGCCAGTATAAAGTCTTAAACCACCAGCCCCTGGTTTCCAGGTTATGATACAGGTAACAATAAAAATAGCCGCCCTTCTTTACTTTTTTCACACAATCTTTCATGGCCTGTTGTGTGTCGGGTATATGATGCAGAACACCCACGCTCATAGCAAAATCAAATGTTTCATCATCAAAAGGGATGGTTTCTGTGCTTGCAATACTTAATCGTACATTTTCAATATTCCCCAGAAGTTTGTCGGCAGAAATAATGGCTTCGCTTGGGTCAATGGCTTCTATAAATCCAACCTTGTCGGTCAGGTATTTTGTCCAGCGACCGGTACCACAACCGATATCCAGGGCATAAGTATTTTTATTAACGATGGTATCATCCAGAATATCAAAATATTCTTTTGCTATTTCTGCAATGATTTCATCCGAAAAATCATGAAACTTCAACCACTCATCTCCAAAAGACTGTACAACTTCATTGTCTATATTTTCTCCTTTTGTTGAAAATACTGCAATATCCCTGTTGGTTGTTTTAATATATTTTAATGGCTCCTGGTTATACTCTTTTATCATATTGAATTGGCAAAAGTAAGGGATAACCCTATTTTTCACCATTCATTTTTTATGAAAGATTGACTTTCTTTGATTTACAGGTATCTTAATAGATAAATTGTGGTTGGTTTATTTTACTATTTTTACAAAATTCAAACCGTAACTAATTTAGATGGCAGCTCGTTTTTTAATTATCGGATCAGGGTTTTCAGGTTCTGTGCTTGCCAATTATCTGGTAAATAATATAGATTGTAAAATTGATATTTGGGATGAAAGAGCACATCCGGGAGGGAATTGTCATACTTCACGGGATACGGAGACTGGCATTATGTTGCATCATTATGGTCCGCACATTTTTAATACGGATAAAAAGGAAATATGGGATTATGTAAACAGTTTTGCTGAATTTAAACCATATGTGCACAGGGTAAAAGCCATGAGCAAAGGATGCGTCTACTCTTTCCCGATCAATCTGTTTACCATTAACCAGTTTTTCAACAAAAACTACACCCCGCAGGAAGCTGAAGGATTTTTAAAATCATTGGGCGATCAATCCATTAAAGAGGCAAATAATTTTGAAGAACAGGCATTGAAATTTATTGGTAAAGACCTTTATAAAGCCTTTTTTTACGGGTATACAAAAAAACAATGGGGTTGTGAACCCACTGAATTACCGGCGTCCATTTTAAAGAGAATTCCTGTTCGGTTTAATTATGACGATAATTACCACAACAATATTTACACAGGCATACCTGTAAACGGTTATACGGCAGTAATGGAAAAAATGACCGATCATCCGGATATTATCATTTCCCTGAACAGGAAATTCCTTGCCGGCGATGATGTAAAAGAATTTGACCATGTTTTTTATACAGGGCCCATTGATGCATATTTTAATTACAATGAAGGAAGGCTTGGTTACCGTACAGTAACTTTTGAAAAGTTCGTTGCAGAAGGTGATTACCAGGGATTATCTCAAATGAATTTCTGTGATGAAGAAACAGACTATACAAGGATTGCGGAACATAAACATTTCACACCATGGGAAAAGCATGATAAAACTGTTTATTTTAAGGAATTTAGTAAGGGAACAACTGCATCCGATATTCCCTATTATCCAAAACGGCTGGCAGCTGATAAACTGATATTGGAAAAATACCGGGCACAGGCCCAAATATTGAAAGGAGTATCTTTTTTAGGCAGGCTGGCCACATACAGATATATGGATATGCATCATGTGATCGGGGAAGCCATGGAATTTGCCCGGGTATTCAGTGCAAATTTTAAAAATAATAAAGTATTACCGGTTTTTTCTAATGATGAAAATATTTAGTTTTTAAAATGGCAGGAAAAAAAAAGATTTTAGTGATTTGTCCGCACCCGGTTGATCTGGCTCCTGGTCAGCGTTTAAAATACGAACAGTATTTTTCATACTGGGAGGAAAATGGGTACGAAGTAACGGTCTCTCCTTTTTTTTCAAACAGGATGCAAAGCATTTTATACAGCAAAAAAAATAAACTGGAAAAGATTTTTTGGGTTTTAAGGGCGTATGTGAAGAGGTTTGTTACGGCGTTTACTTTAAAGGAATACGATCTGCTGTATGTTTTTTTATGGGTTACCCCTTTCGGTTATCCTTTAATGGAAAAATTATATGTGAGCATCAATCCCAATATGATTTACGATATTGACGATGCCATTTTTATGAAAGCGAAGAGTGTGATGAACCGGTCAATAGATTTTATCCGGGGGAGAAGCAAACCCTTTTTTCTGATGAAGCATGCAAAACATGTTATTGCCTGCACACCTTTCCTGACCGAGGTTGCTTCTACTTACAATCAAAATGTTACAGATATTTCTTCTACTATAAATACAGATACCTATCTGCCGGTAAATAATTATCAGAATGACCATAAACTAATCCTGGGTTGGAGCGGAAGCCACAGTACTTCCCCTTTTTTATATCTTATAAAAGATGCATTGCTGGAGCTCCAGGAAAGGATTCCGTTTAAACTCCTTGTTATGGGCGACCCTGCTTTTAAAATAGAGGGATT
>JBBKWV010000031.1:0-6425 GCA_037969135.1 Ferruginibacter sp. | reverse complement strand
TGCACGGCCTCTCAGGCAGTGTTCAACTTTTTATTGATGAGCGGTAACATTATTTTTTAAATTGGGTCTAACTGATTATGTGAAATATTTTACCGGAACATTAATGATTAACTTTGCTTTTTAAATTTACGATGCCATAGGAGGCTGTACCTAAATATTTATTTCCGTGTTTTTGCATCGTAAATGCAAGTATTTCCAATGATAATTTTCAAATAACAATAATGAAGAATATTATTTTCTTATTTTTTAGTTTCTTTTTAATGCCCGATCTGTTTTCCCAGATTGAACCAGAAATGCCGGAGACCGGTATGCGGACAAATCAAGGTCCAGGTTCAAACAGGATATATGGAAAATTGATTGACAAAAATTCCGGAAAGGCAATTGAAGCTGCATCAGTTCAACTTTATCCTGCCGAGAAAAAGAAAACCAATAGCCTGTTAGATGGGATGCTTAGCAAACCAAATGGAGAATTTCTTTTTGAAAACATTTCACCTGCCAACAGTTACCGTCTGGTTATTTCCGCATTGGGTTATACAAACTGGGAGCAAATAATTGTGATCAATGAAAATGCTGCTGAAAACAGGCGTGCAATTTTTGAAAAAGATCTTGGAAATATTTTATTGGAATCAAATTTTAAACAACTGGAAGCTGTAACGTTAAATTCCGGGAGGCCTGCTCTGGAAATGGGGATAGACAGAAAAGTGTTTAATGTAGACAAAAGTATTGTTGCTACAGGTGGGACTGCAGTTGACGTAATGAAAAACATTCCTTCTGTTTCTGTGGATATTGAGGGGAATGTATCTCTGCGCAGCAGCACACCACAGATATTTGTGGATGGGCGTCCTACAATTTTGACACTGGATCAGATTCCGGCAGATCATATCGATAAAATTGAATTGATCACAAATCCATCTGCAAAATTTGATGCTTCAAGTTCCGGAGGGATCATCAATGTGGTATTGAAGAAAAATAAACGCATTGGTTTAAACGGATTGGTAACGGCAAGCATTGGAACACCCGAAGTGTATGGTGGCAATCTGAACGTTAATATGCGGCAGGGTAAATTCAACTTCTTTTTAAGTGCAGGAATTAATCTGTCGGGCGGAAAGGCAAAAGGAGAAACTTTAAGAGAAAATAAAGAGAACAATTTGATCACTGATTACTTTAACCAGGTTTCAGTAAATAACCGGACCCGAAATTTTAAATCGATTCGATTTGGAACTGATATATTCATCAACAACAGGAATACATTAACGGTTTCGCAGAATTTTGTCCGTGGCCGGTTTGGCAATGATGAAATGCAGGACCAGGAATATCTCAATGTTGACAAGATTCAGGAACGTTATGGTACAAGAACTTCATTGAGTAACTTTAGTTTTAACCGCAACAGCAGCAGGTTGAATTATAAATATAATTTTCCGAAAGAAGGGAAAGAATTACTGGCTGATGTCAGTTATAATTATGGCAGCCGTTCAAGCCGTGCTGATATTTACAATTTATTTTTCAATCCGGATGGAAGTGAATATAAGCCCCCATCAACTGTCTGGAATAACGGCGACAGCAGGGAAAATCAACTGACGATCCAGGCAGACTTCAGCAACCCATTGTCCGATAAAATTAAAATTGAAACAGGGTTCAGATCATATATAAATAATTTCAGCAGTTTTTATAATGCCTATGCAAAAGATAACGGGCAGGATGTAAAACTGCCCCTGAGTAATAATTACAATTACAGGGAAATGACGAATGCTGCGTATTTTACTTATTCTTATAAAAAGAAAGATTTTTCATACCAACTTGGATTGAGAGCGGAGTTTGCAAAATTTGACGGTGAGTTGGTAGATAGCGCATTTAAATTTGGTTATGAATATCCGGCTAATCTGAAAAATATCTGGAATGCCTTATTCCCCAGTTTCTTTATATCAAAAAAAGTTTCAGAAGATGTTGAATTACAGTTCAATTATACGCGAAGAACCCGCAGACCAAGATTCTGGCAGTTAAATCCTTTTATTGATATCAGTGATCCTGCAAACCTTCGGCAGGGCAATCCGCAGTTA
Source organism: Ferruginibacter sp. (assembly GCA_037969135.1). Lineage (GTDB taxonomy): Bacteria > Bacteroidota > Bacteroidia > Chitinophagales > Chitinophagaceae > Ferruginibacter. Next base: position 4,368 of record JBBKWV010000031.1, on the reverse strand, counting down.
AAACCGGAGTTTAACAATTCATTCGAATTCAATTATAGCCAGAATTATAAGAAGGGGAATTTTCTGGCGGTATTGTATTTCAGAAATAACCCGGGAGATGTTACAGAATACAGTGATACAATAACAGCAGCTCAGTTTCAGCAATTGAATAATGCAGCAGTGGACCCAAATGCTATACTGAATACTTTTATTAATGCAGGTACAACTAACCGTTATGGAGCTGAATTTACCCTGCAGCATAAAGCCGGTAATAATTTTGATATTACCCCTACAATCAACCTGCAATACAAAACAGTAAGGGCAAATGTTAACAATCTTGATCTCAGCAATGAAGGATTTAACTGGGAAGCGAAACTGATCAGTAATTATAAAATTGAAACAAAAAATAAATCAGTTTTCAATAATTTGGGTTTTCAAATGATTGTTGATTATGAATCACCACAAGTGATACCTCAGGGAAAAAGAATTGCTGAATTTGATGTTGATTTTGCCATTCGCAAAGACTTTTTGAAAGATAAAAAAGCCACACTTACCTTATCCGTGAACGACCTGTTTAATACCCGTCGCTGGGGATCTGTCTATGATACTGAATTGTTTTATCAGGATTCTTACAGAAGATGGAATGTCCGGAATTTCAGATTGTCTTTCAGTTACAAGTTTGGCGACAGTAAATTTTCCCTTAACAAAGGAAGAAACAAAAATGCAGAAATGTAAGGTAAATTAAATCCCGTTCTCAATATTTCATTTTACAATGGTATATTGCCATGCTTTTTTCTGGGCAGTTTAACAACTTTGTTTTCGAGCATGGCAAATGCTTTTATCAGTTTTATTCTTGTGTCTTTTGGTTCAATCACTTCATCTATAAATCCTCTTTCAGCAGCAAGATAGGGTGTGGCAAACTTTTCGGCATACTCCGCTTCTTTTTCCAGTAATTTTTTTGTGGGGTCAGCAGATTCTGTAATTTCTTTTTTGAAAATTATTTCACTTGCACCTTTAGCGCCCATTACAGCGATCTCTGCAGAAGGCCATGCAAAATTCATATCAGCTCCGATATGTTTTGAATTCATTACATCGTAAGCCCCACCGTATGCCTTTCTGGTAATTACAGTAACCCGAGGCACTGTGGCTTCACTGAAAGCAAACAATAATTTTGCGCCATTGGTTATGATACCATTCCATTCCTGGTCTGTACCAGGCAAAAACCCCGGAACATCTACTAAAACAAGCAATGGTATATTAAAGCAATCGCAAAAACGGGTAAATCTGGCTCCCTTTTTGGAACTGTCTATATCAAGTACACCTGCAAGGCGCATCGGTTGATTGGCAACAATACCAATACTTCTTCCTGCTAGTCTTGCAAATCCGACAACAATATTTTCGGCATAGTCTTTATGTATTTCAAAGAATGTTTCTTCGTCACAAATACCATCGATCACTGCACGAATATCATAAGGCTGATTTGTACTTTCCGGTATTAAGCTGTTCAATATATCCCTGGTTTCATCTTTAAGACTATAAGGAATTTTAGGAACTACATCCTCACAATTTTGGGGTATATAACTTAATAATTGTTTTAACTGTTCAATACAGTGCATATCATTTGCAGCAGTTAAATGTGTTACCCCGGATTTGGTAGAATGGGTTGATGCTCCTCCAAGTTCTTCTGAACTGACTTCTTCATTGGTTACAGTCTTAACTACATTTGGGCCTGTTACAAACATGTAACTGGTATTTTCAACCATCATGGTAAAATCAGTTATTGCTGGTGAATAAACTGCACCTCCGGCACAGGGCCCCATTATTAAGGAAATTTGTGGAATCACACCTGAAGACAAAACATTACGGTAAAAAATTTCCGCGTAACCGCCCAATGATCTCACTCCTTCCTGGATCCTTGCACCACCGGAATCATTCAGGCCAATCATGGGAGCACCTGTTTTCATGGCAAGGTCCATCACTTTACATATTTTTTCAGCATGTGTTTCCGACAAGGCGCCACCAAAAACAGTAAAATCCTGTGCAAAAACATAAACCAGTCTGCCATTAACAGTTCCATATCCGGTTATTACTCCATCACCATAATATTGCTGTTCTTCCATTCCAAAATCTTTGGTACGGTGAATAACCAACGCCCCAATTTCTTCAAAACTGCCCGGGTCGATCAGCAATGCAATTCTTTCTCTTGCTGTTAGCTTCCCTTTTTTGTGTTGTGTATTATTCCGGATTGTTCCGCCTCCCAATTTCCCTTCTTCGATCTTTGATTTGAGTAATGCTATTTTTGATTTCATTCAAATACTTTTTTATTTTTCAGATTGCAGTGATCAGTTTAATTAAGTTAACCGGCGTTTCCAGCTTGTGGATTTATTTTCAACTGGTTTTGTTATTGATTGTTTTTCCATCCAATATTTTAAAGCGATAATTCCGGCCAATTCAGCATTTGCTTTTTGTTTTGTTTTGATCTTTTCTGCAGAATAAAATTTGGTAATAAAGTTTGTATCAAAATTACCTGAGAGAAAAGCTTCATGCTCAAAAACAAATGTTCCGAAGCCCAATGTGGTTTCCACACCTTCTATTTTAAAATCTTTGATGGCTTTCTTCATTTTTTCGATTGCTTCTGTTCTGTCCTTTCCATGGGTTACCAATTTGGCGATCATGGGATCGTAATAAATAGGGATGGTCATCCCTTCTTCATATCCATCATCAACCCTTACACCCAACCCTTTTGGAACAACATACTTATTCAGTGTGCCAATAGAAGGAAGAAATTGATTGAGCGGATCTTCAGCATATACCCTTAATTCCACGGCGTGTCCGTTTATCATAAGTTCATCCTGTGTAAAACCTAATTTTTCGCCCCGGGCTATTTTTATTTGTTCTTCCACGAGATCGATCCCGGTGATCATTTCTGTAACAGGGTGCTCAACCTGCAGCCTGGTATTCATTTCCAGAAAATAAAAATTCATCGCATCATCCAATAAAAATTCTACAGTTCCGGTACTTGTATAATTGCAGGATTTTGCAACCAAAACAGCAGCTGCTCCCATTTTTTTACGCAACTCTGCTGTTAGAATTGCGGATGGTGATTCTTCCACTACTTTCTGGTGACGGCGTTGAATGCTGCATTCGCGTTCAAAAAGATGCAATACATTTCCATGATTATCCGCGAGTACCTGTATTTCAATATGACGGGGTGAGCTTACGTATTTTTCAATAAAAACGGAACCATCACCAAAAGATGCAGTTGCCTCACTAACGGCTCTTTCCATTTGCTCTTCCAAATCTGCTTCCTTTTCTACAATCCGCATTCCTTTACCACCACCACCTGCCGATGCTTTGATGAGTACGGGATAACCTACCTGCTTTCCAATTTCTTTGGCCACGGTAATGTCTTTAATAGCTTTGTCGAAACCCGGCACCATGGGAATCCCGTATTTTTTTACACATTCTTTGGCCGCCAGTTTTGATCCCATGATACGCATGGCTTCGGGGCCGGGTCCGATAAAAATAATTCCTGCATCTGCAGTTTTTTGTGCAAATGCAGCATTCTCACTCAGGAAACCATAACCGGGATGTATGCCATCCACTCCCAATTTTTTGGCAAAGGAAATGATCTTGTCCCCATTCAGATAAGATTCTGATGATGCGGCCGGACCAAGACAAACTGCTTCATCAGCAAAAATTACATGGGGGGCATTTCGATCGGCTTCGGAATAAACGGCTACGGATATTATCCCCATTTTCCGAATCGTTCGCATGATACGTAAAGCAATTTCTCCTCTGTTGGCAACTAAAATTTTATGCATTTTTTTATTTTTCCTAAGCGTTTATTTTTCTATTTTTTATTATTCAAGTTCAACCAATACCTGTCCTTTTTCTACAGCCTGACCAGAAGTTACTGCGATGCGTTTAATGGTTGCATTGGTATGTATCAAAATACTGTTTTCCATTTTCATAGCTGATAAAATTAAGATCTTATCTCCTTCAATTAATTCCTGTCCTTCGATAACTGATATTTCTAGTACAAGACCAGGCATAGGTGCTTTGACCTCCTTTATTTGTTTATTGGAAACAACACCAAATCCCATTTTCTCGAGTTCCTGATTTAATTCATCTATGATGATTATCTCAAAACTATCCCCTTCCACTTCAATGTTTAATTTTCCCGCTGCCAGATCCTCACTTATAATTTTTGCATTCACAGAACGATGTTCAATCAGAAGGTTAAATTCCGTTGCAGTCCTTTTTATCAAGTCTGCTTCTTTAGCTTGTTCTTCTGTAAAAGAAAATTCAAATTCATTTGCTTTTACTTTGAATATGTTACTCATTTCTATAATAAATTAAAATTTTCCAAAAAGGGAAGAATAAAAT